>NZ_SLUN01000005.1:21620-235278 GCF_004340685.1 Hydrogenispora ethanolica
GCCATCCGTGGCTGCTTGCCCTTAAGCCGTCCTGGCTTTGGGGCTGCGCTTTAGGCCATCCGTGGCTGCTTGCCCTTAAGCCGTCCTGGCTTTGGGGCTGCGCTTTAGGCCATCCGTGGCTGCTTGCCCTTAAGCCGTCCTGGCTTTGGGACTGCGCTTTAGGCCATCCGTGGCTGCTTGCCCTTAAGCCGTCCTGGCTTTGGGACTGCGGTAGGATGATAAGGGATAGACCCCTTGCCCCTTAAAGGGGTATCCACCATCCTTCGCTACCGAATGCTTTTAAAGGCAAGTGCAGCATGCCCAATGCTGCCGGGGGCGCGGGGGTGTCCCCCGCCAATCGCTTATCTCCCCTTCCTTGAGGAAGGGGGGCAGGGGGATGGTTGGCCCAAGGCAATGACGCCAATGCGATGATTCGGGCGTAATTTTAAATAGGATAGAGGAATGACGACATGCTACTTTTGGGGAACGGACTGTTAATTACCAGGGACCCCGCCAATCCGCTGATCGAGGATGGCTGCGTGGCGATCCGGGATCAGCTTATCGCCGAGGTGGGAACCACTGCGGCGCTGCGGCGCAAGTATCCGGAAGCCCGCTTCATGGATGCCCGGCGGAAATTGATCATGCCGGGGTTGATCAATACCCATATGCATTTTTACAGCACCTTTGCCCGGGGCATGTTCCTAGAGAGCGCTCCGCCGGCCAACTTCCGCGAGATTCTGGAGCGGCTCTGGTGGCGGCTGGATAAAGTCTTGACGCTGGAAGACGTTTATTACAGCGCCCTGATTCCGATCATCGACTGCATTAAAAACGGGGTCACCACCGTCTTTGACCATCACGCCAGCCCCAACTGCGCTCGCGGCAGCCTCTTCCGGATCGCCGAGGCCACGCAGGCGGCGGGACTCCGCGCCTGTCTCTGCTACGAGGTGTCGGACCGGGACGGCGCAACGATTGCCGAAGCCGGCATCCAGGAGAATCTCGAGTTTATCAAGCACTGCCACGAAGCGGCCGACCCGCTGCTGAAGGCGATGTTCGGCCTGCACGCTTCATTCACCTTATCCGATGCCACGTTGGAACGGTGCGTCGCTCAAAATGCCGGAACCGGAGCAGGATTTCACATTCATGCCGCCGAAGGAGTCGAGGATCGCGATGATGCCCGGGCCAAGTACGGCGTGGGCGTGATCGAACGGCTTCATTCCCGGGGGGTGTTGGGCCCCAAGAGCATCGCGGTGCATTGCGTGCATATCGCGGAACCGGAGATCGCGCTGCTCAAGGAGACCGGGACCAACGTGGTGCACAACCCCGAGTCCAACATGGGCAACGCGGTCGGCGTCGCGCCGGTGCTGGCGATGGTTAAGCAAGGGGTCCGGCTGGGCCTCGGCACCGACGGCTATACCAGCGATATGCTGGAATCCTTCAAGGCGGCCAACTGCCTGCACAAGCACGCCAGCCATCATCCCAGCGTCGCCTGGACGGAGATCCCGCAGCTGTTGTTCGAGAACAACCGGCAGATCGCCGCGGGCTACTTTGAGAAGCCGCTGGGCCGGCTGACGGCCGGGGCCTACGCCGACCTGATCGTGGTCGACTATCAGCCGCCGACCCCCTTGACGGCCGAGAACGTGAACAGCCACCTGCTGTTCGGAGTGAGCGGCCGGGCGGTGGATGCCACCATCATCAACGGCCGGGTGGTGATGGAGGACCGCCGGCTGACCACCTTGGACGAGGAAGCGATCTGCGCCAAGAGCCGGGAACTTGCTGAAAAGGTGTGGCGGCGGATTTAAACTGGGGTCGCCGTTTTATGAAATGTTTGTCGCGCAACGCCAAACGGCCTGCGCTCGAAATAGGGAGGCCAACGATGAGTGATCGCATGACAGGAATACCCTTTGCCCAACTGATGCGCTGGGCGTTCAAAGAGCGGGCCGCGGAGGATTCGATCTTCGGCGTTGCGAGCGCGAAGTTTTTCCGGAAATCCAACCAAAATACGCTGGCGCTGTTCGGCGCGGAGCTTGAGAATCCGCTGGGGCCGGCGGCCGGTCCCCACACCCAGCTGGCGCAGAATATCATCGCGGCTTATCTGGCCGGCGGCCGGTTCTTCGAGTTAAAGACGGTGCAGATTCTGGACGGCGCGGACCTGCCGGTCGCCAAGCCCTGCATCCTGGCCCAGGATGAGGGTTACAACGTGGAATGGTCGACGGAGCTGACGGTGCCCGACGCCTTTAATGAGTACGTCAAGGCCTGGTTCGTCCTGCATATTCTGGCCGA
The DNA here is from genome assembly GCF_004340685.1 of Hydrogenispora ethanolica. Taxonomy (NCBI): domain Bacteria; kingdom Bacillati; phylum Bacillota; genus Hydrogenispora; species Hydrogenispora ethanolica. Next base: position 23,880 of record NZ_SLUN01000005.1, read on the forward strand.
GGAACTGGGACTCGGCTCCAGCCGGGGCTTTCTCTTCAATATGAGCGTCGGCTATGATCTGGCCGGGATTCAATCGCCGAAGATCAACGCTTTCATCGAGGGCCTGAAGGACGCCTCCCGGACGCCGATCTGGCGCGAATGCCGGGAATTCCTGTTGGGCAACCTGGGAATGTTCGAGCGGGTCGACCGGGCTTTTATCGAGGCGATCCCGGCGCGGGTCTGTGATTCGATTACCCTGTCCACCCTGCATGGCTGTCCGCCCGAGGAGATCGAACGGATCGCCCGTTATCTTTTGACCGAAAAAGGGCTTCATACCTACGTGAAATGCAATCCGACGCTGCTTGGCTACGATTTCGCCCGGCGCACCCTGGACCAAATGGGCTATGACTATCTGGTCTTCGACGATCATCATTTCCAAAACGACCTGCAGTTTGCGGACGCGGTCCCGATGATCGGGCGGCTCAAGAATTTAGCGGCCGAACGCGGGTTGATCTTCGGCGTCAAGCTGAGCAATACCTTCCCGGTGCGGATCGCCAATCAAGAATTGCCCGGGGAAGAGATGTATATGTCGGGCCGCTCCCTCTATCCGCTCACCATTAACCTGGCCTACCGGCTGGCCGAAGCCTTCGCCGGCGATCTGCGGATCTCCTATTCGGGCGGGGCCGACAGTTTTAACATCGATCGGATCTACGCCGCCGGCATCTGGCCGATCACCCTGGCCACCACCATTCTGAAGCCTGGCGGCTACCTGCGCTTGCAGCAGCTGGCCGAACGGCTGGAAGCGGCTTATCATGGGCCGGAATTCAACGGAATCGACGTGGCCAGGTTACGCTCGCTGGCCGAAAGCGCGCTGACCGACTCCCACCACCTCAAGGAAAGCCGGGAGGTTGGAACCCGCAAGTTAGCCAAGGACGTGCCGTTGACCGATTGCTTCATCGCGCCGTGTACCGTGGGCTGTCCCATCGGCCAGGATGTGCCGGAGTATCTCCGGCTGGTGCAGGAAGGAAGATACCGGGAGGCTTTTGCGGTGATCGCCGCCAAGAATCCCTTGCCTTTCATCACTGGAACGCTCTGTAACCACCGCTGCATGACCAAGTGCACTCGGATCGATTACGAGACCCCGGTCGGAATCCGCGCCGCCAAACTGGTCGCGGCGGAGCGGGGCTTTGCGGAATATAGCGCCGGCCTGAAACGGCCGGTGATCGACAGCCCGTTCAAGGTGGCGGTGATCGGCGCCGGACCGGCGGGATTGGCGGCCGGCTATTTCCTGGGCCGCCAGGGGGTGGACGTGACCATCCTGGACCGCAAGGATAAGATCGGCGGTATTATCCAACATATCGCGCCCGGGTTCCGGATCTCCCAGGCTGCAATCGATCACGACCTGGAATTGGTTCGCAGCATGGGCGCGAAGTTCCGGCTGGGCGTGGACGGCAACTTTTCGCTTGCGGCGTTGCGGAATGAAGGATTTAAATACATCTTCCTCGCCATCGGCGCCTGGAAACCGGGCCGCTTGAAACTGGCGCCCTGTGACCGGGAGGTTATCAATGTCCTTGATTTCCTGGAGACCTTTAATAAAACGCCGCAAAACCTGGCGCTCGGAAAAAACGTGGCGGTGGTCGGCGCCGGCAACTCGGCGATGGACGCGGCGCGGGCGGCCAAACGGGTCGCCGGGGTCGAAAACGTCGATGTGGTTTACCGCCGGACCAGGCAGTATATGCCCGCCGACCGGGATGAACTGCGGCTGGCCCTGGCGGACGGGGTTCAATTCAAGGAACTGTTGGCGCCGCTGTCTTTCCAGAACGGCGTGTTGCGCTGTCAGCGGATGGAACTGGGGGCTCCGGATGGTTCGGGCCGCCGCAGCCCGGTGCCGGTTCCCGGCGCGTGGGACGATCTGGCGGTGGACAGCGTGATCGCCGCGGTCGGCGAAGGGATCGAAACGGAGCTGTTAACGGATAACGGGATTGGCCTCGATGCCGAGGGCCGGGTTCAAGCCGATCCGGAAACTCATGAAACCAGTCTCGCCAATGTCTTTATCGGCGGTGACGCCCTCCGGGGACCGGCCACCATCGTCGAGGGGATCGCCGACGGCGCCCGCTTCGCCCGGATCGTGCTGGAGCGGGAGAACCTTGGCGCTTTGGACCTGGCCGCGCCGGCCAGCTTCGATACAGAGCGGCAATTATCCGAGATCAAGCTCAAAAAAGGGCTCCTGCAGACTCCCGGGCAGCCGGAGAGCGAGGGTGGCCGCTGCCTCGAATGCGATACGGTCTGCAATCTTTGCACGGAAGTCTGTCCGAACCGGGCCAATATCGCAGTGCGAGTCCATCATGAGGCGTTGCACAACCGGAATCAGATCGTCCATCTGGACGCCATCTGCAACGAATGCGGCAATTGCGAGGCGTTTTGCCCCTACGACAGCGCGCCGTACCGGGATAAATTCACCCTCTATGCGAATCAGGCCGATTTCGAGGAGAGTCGAAACGCCGGCTTCCTGCTGCTGGATGAGGAGGCTCGCCGCTTCCGGGTACGGCTGGGCGAGCAGACCGCCGATGTAACCTTCGATTCAGCCGGCCGGTGCCACGGAGCCATCCCCGCCGCGATCGCCGCTTTGATCTGGGCGACCTATCAGGATTATCATTATCTATTGCGGTAGGAAGATAGAAACTGATTCAAAAGGAATGTTCAGTCATGAAGATTACTGTCAACGGCAAAACTGAGGAATTGGCCCAATCGATGTCGATCTCGGATTACCTCCGGTTCATCCAGATGGATACCATGCTGGTAGTCATCGAGTGGAACTTCACCACGCCGCCCCGCGAGCAATGGTCCCGGATCATGCTGGGCGAAGGCGACAATCTGGAGATCATCAAGATTGTGGGAGGCGGTTGAGCTTGGCTGAGGCGGGCATGGACCAAACGACGCTCCGTTACTCGCGGCAGCTGATTTTGGACGGGTTCGGGCCGGCGGGCCAGGAAAAATTGCGGCGGGCCAAAGTCCTGGTGATCGGGGCCGGCGGCCTGGGTTCCCCGGCGCTGTTGTATTTGGCCGCCGCCGGCGTCGGCAGGCTGGGGGTGGCCGATTGCGACGCGGTGACCTTTTCCAACTTGAACCGGCAGATCATCCATGACAGCACCGATATCGGCCGGCCCAAAACGGAGTCGGCCGCCGCCAAGATCGGCCGGCTCAATCCGGAAGTGGCGGTGATCCGGCACGATTTGCGGCTGAACATCGACAACGTGGAGGAGTTAATCAGGGATTACGACCTGGTGCTCGACGCCACCGATAATTTCACGGCCCGTTACCTGATCAGCGACTGCTGCTACTTGCTGGGCAAGCCGGTGATCGAGGGCGCGGCGGTCGGCTACGATGGCGTCCTGATGACGATCATTCCCGGCCAGACCCCGTGCTACCGCTGCCTATATCCGCAACCGCCGGCGGATGGCGTCCTGCCGACATGCAGTGATACGGGGATCCTGGGAATGGCCGCCGGGATCATCGGAACCACTCAAGCCCTGGAGGCGGTTAAGTTGATTCTGGGAACCGGTACGACGCTGGCGGGGCGCATCCTGACTTTTGACGCCTTGACAACCGGGTTTCGGCAAGTCCCCTGGCAGCGCCGGGCGGAATGTCCGCTCTGCGGCGAGAATCCCAGCATTACCGAGCTGGTCGAATATAAGATTCAATGCAGGACGAAAGAAGTATTGTGAAATTGGGAATGGGTTGTTGGTTGGTGAAGCGAATTCAAGGATGCCGTTTCAGGTTATTGGTTCTTAGTTCTTAGTTCTTAGTTCTTAGTTCTTGGTTCCTGGTTCTTGGTTCCTAGTTATTAGTAAAAAACCTGAATTAACATCCTGAATCAGCATCAACGACCAAGAACCTGAATCAACATCCTGAAACAGCGTCAACGACCAAGAACCTTTACAAGGAGCGGGTGAGAGATGGTAACCATTGACGAGTATGTAAAACCCGGGAGCGTCGCCGAAGCCTATACGCTCTTGACATCCAGTGAGAACGCGGCCGTGGTGGGCGGCGGAGTCTTCATGCGGCTGGCGTCCAGGAAGATTGGACTGGCCCTGGATCTGTCCCGGGCCGGACTGGATTACATCCGGGAGAGCGACGCGGCGATCGAGATCGGCGCGATGACCAGCTTCCGCACGCTGGAACGCAGCGCGGTGCTGCAAAGGAATCTTGACGGCCTGATTCCCAAGGCCATCGCCAATGTGCCCGGAGTGCAGCTGCGCAATATGGTCAGCGTCGGCGGCACCGTTTACGGCCGTTACGGCTTCTCGGAATTCATCACCTGCCTGTTGGCATTGGACTGCCGGGTGGTGTTGCACCGCCGGGGCGAGCTGAGTCTGGCCGACTTCCTGGCCTCACGGGGCAATGCCAAGGATATTTTGGAAAAGATCGTGCTGCGCAAAGAGACACTGCGCGGCGCTTACCAGATGTTCCGCAACTCTTTGGGAAGCCTGCCCATTCTGAGCGTCGCCGTAACCAAGCATGACGCCGGCTACCGGGTCGCGGTGGGAGCCAGGCCGGCCGTAGCGAAATTAGCCGGCGGGGCCATGAGTTACTTGAACGAGACCGCTCCCGGCGCGGCAGCGTCAGCGAAAGCCGGGGAATTGGCAGCGGCGGAACTGGAGTTTACCAACGACCGGCGGGCCTCGGCGGCTTACCGCCGGGAACTTTGCGGCGTATTGGTGAGGCGGGCGCTGCAGGAGGTGCAATCATGAAGATCAATGTCCAATTGAACGGTCTGGCGCTGGCGCTGGAGATCGCGCCCCACGAGTTCCTGCTGGATGTATTGCGGCGCTACGGCTGTCTCAGCGTCAAACGGGGGTGCGACACCAGCTCCTGCGGGGTATGCACGGTACTGATGGACGGAGTGCCGGTGCTTTCCTGTTCCTTATTTGCGGCCAAAGCCGACGGTCACAGCATCACGACAGTGGAGGGGCTGCAGCGGGAAGTGGCGGAATTGGCCGACTTCATGACGGCGGAAGGCGCCGACCAATGCGGCTATTGCAATCCCGGCTTTGCCCTGACCGTGCTGGCCATGAAACGGGAACTGGCCGCGCCGACCGAGGAGCAGATCCGGCATTACCTGGCCGGCAATCTCTGCCGCTGTACCGGATATGTCGGCCAGATGCGCGCGATCGCCAAATACCTGGGGGTGAAGGAATGAAGGAAGTCAATCAACCCAAACCGAAACTGGAAGGCAAAGGGCTGATGCTGGGCAGACCGGTCTATGCCGATGACCTGGCGCCCCAAAACGCGCTGATCGTGAAGGTATTGCGCAGCCCGTACGCTTTCGCCAGAATCAAAACGATCCGGACCGAAAAGGCGCTGCAGCTGCCGGGGGTCGCTTGCGTATTGACCTATAAGGATCTGCCCCGCAACATTATCACCCGGGCCGGGCAAGGGTATCCGGAGCCTTCACCGTATGATAAATTCGTCCTGGACGAAGTGGTCCGTTATTGCGGCGATGAGGTGGCGGTGGTGGCGGCGGTGTCGGAAGCGATCGCCGAAGCGGCATTGGAATTCATCGAAGTGGAATACGAGTTGTTGGAAGCGGTGCTCGATTTCGAGCAGGCGGAAGGAAACCGCTCGGTGCTTCACCCGGAACCGGAAGCCCATTCCAAATTCGATATCGGCATGGATGCCTCGCGGAACATCGCCGCCTCGTACCGGATGAATGTCGGCGACGTGGATGCGGTGCTGGAGCAGTGCGAGGTGGTGGTCCGGGACCGCTATTACACCCAGGCCCAGGCCCATGTGATGCTGGAGCCGCATGCCATCTCCTGTTACCTTGATATGCACGGCCGGCTGACGGTGGTCAGTTCGACCCAAACCCCGTTCCATGCGCGGCGGGTGATCGGCATGGCCTTTGATATTCCGCGCAAGGATATCCGGGTGATCAAGCCGCGGGTCGGCGGCGGATTCGGCGGCAAGCAGATGACCCACGGCGAGCCGCTGGTGGCCGCGGTCACGCTGAAGACCGGCCGGCCCGCCAAGCTGGTCTATACCCGGCGCGAGGTCTTCGAGTCGACTTTCAGCCGGCACCCGATGCGTTTCGATATCGCCTTGGGAGCGACCCGGGACGGGCGGATCAAGGCCATTGACATGAATGTGCTCTCCGACACCGGCGCTTACGGCGAACACGCCTTGACCGTGGTCATGGGGGCCGGCTCCAAACCGTTGCCACTCTATAACAAGGTCGACGCGGTCCGCTTCAACAGCGTGGTCGTGTATACCAACCATACTCCGGCCGGTGCTTACCGGGGTTATGGAGCCATCCAGGGCCTCTTCGCGCTGGAGTCGGCCATCGACCAGCTGGCGGAGAAGCTCGGGATCAGCCCGGCGGAATTGCGCCGCCAGAATATGATCGCCGAAGGCGAGACCTCGCCGATCTTTAAGATCATGGGGGAAGGCGGCGAAGGGGTCGCGATGACCATGGACAGCTGCAAGCTGGACTATTGCGTCCGGCGCGGCATGGAGCTGATCGGCTGGGACAGGAAGTTCCCCCGCCAGACCGTGGGGCCCAATAAGGTGCGCGGGGTCGGCATGGCCCTCGCCATGCAGGGCTCGGGCATCGCCAATATCGACATGGCCTCGGCGGTTCTGAAGCTGAATGACGACGGCTTCTTCAACCTGATGGTGGGCGCCACCGATATCGGCACCGGCAGCGACACCATTCTGGCCCAGATCGCCGCGGAAGCCCTGAACGTCAGTACCGACCAGATCATCGTCTATTCGTCGGATACCGACCTGACTCCCTTTGATAAAGGGGCCTATGCCTCCAGCACCACCTATGTCTCGGGCAACGCCGTCAAGAAAGCGGCCGAAAATATGAAACGGCTGATCGAAATCGAGGGCGCCCTTAAATTGCGGGTGGCCGAGGGCGAAGTGGAGTTCGACGGGACCACGCTCCGCCGCAAGGACGGCAAAGGGTCCATCTCGCTCAAGGATCTGGCGACCGGGTTGTACTATCACGCCAACCAGAAGCAACTGGTGGCCTCCGACTCCTATGTCGGCCAGAAATCGCCCCCGCCGTACATGGCCGGCTTCGCCGAGGTCGAGGTGGACCTGGAGACCGGCAAGATCGATCTCCTGCATTACGCGGCGGTGGTCGACTGCGGCACCACCATCAATCCCAATCTGGCCCGCATTCAGGTCGAGGGCGGCCTGGTGCAGGGGATCGGCATGGCCCTGTATGAAGAAGTCCGTTACACCGAGCAGGGCAGGCAGCTCAACAACAACATGCTCTTTTATAATATCCCGAACCGGCTCGATATCCACCATGTCACGGTGGAATTCGCCGAGAGCTACGAACCGTCCGGCCCGTACGGCGCCAAGTCGGTGGGCGAGATCGGCATCGACACGCCGCCGGCGGCCATTGCCAACGCGGTCTACAACGCCACCGGAGTCCGGATCAAGGATCTGCCGATTACGCCGGAAAAAGTGCTGATGGCCTTGAAGCAACGGCGGCAATAATCATGGAGCGGTTCTAGCGGGCGCACTCGCCGGTGGTTCCGGTCAGGATGGCGATGGCGTGGTCCAACACCGGCAGGACGACTTCCAGGCACTCCCGGACCGCCTTGGGGCTGCCGGGCAGGTTGATGATGAGAGTGCGGCCGCGGATGCCGGCCACCGCCCGGGAGAGCATGGCCCGGGGGGTGATCGCCAGGCTCCTGGCGCGCATCGCCTCGGGAATGCCGGGGACCTGCCGCTCGATCACATCCAATGTGGCCTCGGGGGTGACGTCGCGGGGCGAAAAACCGGTGCCGCCGGAGGTCAGGATCAAGTCGGCGCCGCGGTCGCACATTTGGATCAGGGTCGCCGCGATGAGCGGCCGCTCGTCCGGAACCAGCCGGGATTCGAGCAGTTCGGCGCCGGATTCCTTCAGGAGCGCGGCGATGGCCGGGCCGCTCCGGTCCTCGCGCTGGCCGGCGGAGCCTTGGTCGCTGGCGACCAGGATACTGAAACGGATCATGAATGATCATTCCTTTATCGGGGATTGTAGGATCATTCTAACATATTTGAATCCCTGGGAACAACTTCCCGGGATGAAGAGTTGTATAGAGTAAGAACAGGCATAGGATTTCCGTAAGGCTAAGGACAAAAACTTCGAGGTGCGACATGCGCGACAGCTGTGGCCGGAATATCGACTATCTACGAATTTCAGTGACGGACCGCTGCAATCTTCATTGCATGTATTGCTCCGCCGGGCTGGCGGAGGTCCTCCCGTCTGGGAGACCGTCCGATGATCCGCACTATCTCAGCGCGGCCGAGATCGGCCGGATTACTGAAGTTATGGCCGGTCTCGGCATTCGCAAAGTACGGATCACCGGCGGCGAACCGTTGCTCCGGCCGGATCTGGAGCAGATCATCGCCATGGTGGCCCGAGTCCCCGGCATCAGTGATATCGCGATGACCAGCAATGGGATCGGCCTGGCCGGGCGGGCGCGGCAGTTGAAGGACGCCGGACTGCAGCGGGTCAATATCAGCCTGGATTCCTTGGACAACGGCAAATTCGCCGCCATTACCGGCGGCGGCAATCTGGCCCCGGTGCTCAAGGGGATCAAAGCCGCCGTGGCGGCCGGCTTGGAGCCGGTCAAGATCAATGTGGTGCTGATGAAGGGGATCAATGACGATGAGATCGACCCGTTCATCGCGTTGACCCGGGAAAATCCGGTGGAGGTCCGGTTTATCGAATTGATGCCGATCGGCAGGTTCGGCGCCGATCATTCGGAACGGCTCCTGTCCAACACGGCGATTCTGGACGCCCGTCCCTGGCTGAAGGAACTGCCGGGCGCCCCCAACCAGACCGCGCGGCGGTATGCGGTCCCCGGCTACCGCGGCCGGATCGGCCTGATCAGCCCGATCAGCCAGCAGTTTTGCGCCGGGTGCAACCGGATTCGCTTGACCTGTGACGGAAAGCTGAAACCTTGCCTCGGGGACAATACCGAGCTGGATATCGCGGCGGCTTTGCGCCATGAGCCGGAGCGGCTGGCCGGGCTGATCCGCAAGGCCATTCTGGAGAAGCCGGCCGGGCACCATTTTGAACGCGGTTTCGCCTCGAAACGGTCGATGGCCGCCATCGGAGGATAATCATGGAACTGTCGCATCTTGATCAAAGCGGCCGGGCCCGGATGGTGGATGTCTCGGCCAAGGACGCCACCGCGCGGGAGGCGGTCGCCGCCGGTTTTGTCACGATGAACCCCGCGACCTTGAGGTTGCTCAGCGAAGGTTCGCCCAAGGGCGACGTGCTGGCCGCGGCCAGGATTGCCGGGATTATGGCCGCCAAGCGCACGTCTGAATTGATTCCGCTCTGCCACAATGTGCCGTTGGAGTCGGTCGGGGTCGAATTGACGGCCGATGCCGAACACTATGGCGTAGCCATCCGGGCGACGGCCCGTTGTTCGGGGAAGACGGGCGTGGAGATGGAGGCACTGACCGCCGTCACCGTGGCCGCATTGACCATTTATGACATGTGCAAAGCCGTGGATCGTTCGATGGTGATCGGAGAGGTCCGGCTGTTGCGAAAGAGTGGTGGCCGCAGCGGGGTGTATATCCATGAGGAAGCAAGTCCCGGCGGCACGACTGGGGAGGGTGGGGCGGCCGATGTCTGAAACCGGTACGGAAAATACTACACCGCGGGTGATTGCCGTCAATCTCAGCGCGGCCAAGGGTGTCCCCAAGCGGCCCATCGCCAGCGGCGAGTTTATAGCGGATTACGGATTGAAGGGCGACGCCCATGCCGGAAAGTGGCACCGTCAAGTCAGCCTGTTGGGACAGGAAAGCATCGACTGGATGAGCGCCTTGGGGGTGCAAGGGTTGACTCCCGGGCGGTTTGCCGAGAACATCACCACCGAAAATATCGAGCTTTATCGTCTCCATATCGGCGACCGGCTCTCCATCGGGGAAGTTCTCTTGGAGATTACCCAGATCGGCAAGGAATGTCACCAGGGCTGCGCCATCTTCCAGCAAGTCGGGAGCTGCGTGATGCCGACCGAGGGCGTTTTTGCCCGGGTATTGCATGGCGGAGTCATCGGGCCGGGCGAAGCGATTCGCATCGAAAGCAATAACGCTTCCCCAGGGGGAAGCGTCACGGATCATTCTTGAACTCGCTGAATGGCCACGATTTTTGGTTCCAGACCCCGGGAGAGATAACGGGTCAGCCCCAAAGCCCCCGCCAAAGCTCCCAGTCCTGCCAGGAAGCCGCCGGTTTCCGACTTCAACCATACGATGCCGCCGATCAGGCCGGTGACGAAGCATAATAACGGGATCCCGTATAGCGTCGCCGCATTGCCTAAGGTGGAGAATTTTTGGCGGATCAGGACTTGGTCGCCGATTCTCGCCCCGACCGTATTCGCGAGTTCCAACCCAATATGCTGCAGGTTACATCCGGTGCAAGCGCCGCATTCCCGGCAGAGGTTTTCCTGGATTATTTCTAGCCGGGCCGTCCCGCCCTCGATAGCCACTACTTTTCCGATTTGGTCCATTGGATACACCCCGTGGGACAGACTTTTTGGATCTCCTCCCCATTATCCAGATCGAGTCTTTCGACTGCCCGGGCAAGATTCTCTTCCATCCGGAACGCATCCGGATGTTTTTTCACGCATAGTCCACAGGCGATACAACCTTTCTCACAGACGCTCCGTACCGCTTTGCCTTTATCATGGGAGGCGCAGGCGACGTAATGGGGCTGAGCGGCGGGGAGCAGTTGAATGAGATTACGGGGACAGGATGCGACGCAGAGGCCGCAGCCCACGCATTTCTGCGGATCGATCGCCGGCGGGCGTTCGGCCCGGGACGTGATGGCGCCAAAGGGACAGGTCCGCTCGCAATCGCCGAAACCGAGACAGCCGTATGCGCAGAGTACTGTGCCGCCGGATACCGCTGCCGCGGCCGAACATAGCGGAACTCCGTCATAACGGCCGCGTTGCCACGGTTCGGCGAGACTGCCGTTGCAATGAATCTTGGCGACCATTGGCATGCTGGAAGCAGGGCTCACTCCCAGAATACCGGCGATCTTTTCGGCCACCGCCATTCCCCCGGCCGGACAGAGATTGGTTTTGGCGCCGGTGTCGACGATGGCGCGCGCGTAATTGGCGCAACCGGGGAATCCGCAGGCGCCGCAGTTCGCTCCGGGCAAGACGGAGGCGATCTGCTCGATGCGCGAATCGACATTGACGGAGAACTTTTTTGAGGCGAAACCGAGACCGATCCCTAATAACGCGCCGAAGATTCCCAGAACTATCAAGGGGGTTAAGAGGAATTCCATGGATGAACCTCCATTACATCTTCTCAAAGAGCTGTGATTCAAGACGCTTGAATTCTTCTTGCAAGGCAATTTCTGGCTGAAAAGATTTTTACAGGAGCCCGGTAAATCCGATGAAAGCGATGGCGATCAGCCCCGCCACGATAAAAGCCAACGGCTCGCCTTTTAAGAACTTGGGCACATTGGCCAATTCCAGCCGTTCGCGGATGGACGCCATCAGGACCAAGGCCATCATGAAACCGGCCCCGGCGCCGAGGGAAAAGACCACCGTCTTCAGCAGATTATGCTGCTCCCGGACATTGAGGATGGCGACCGCCAGGATGATGCAATTGGTGGTGATCAGGGGAAGGTAAATCCCCAGCGCCTGGTAGAGGGCGGGAGCGGTCTTCATCAGCGCCATTTCCACCAGTTGCACCAGGGTGGCGATGACCAGGATAAAGACGATGGTCTGCAGATACTCCAGGTGCAACGGTTGAAGCAGGTAGAACTGAATACACCAGGAAAAAACCGCCGCCAGCAGGAGTACGAAGATCACGGCCAGCCCCATGCCGACGGAGTCGCCGATCTTTTTGGATACCCCGATATAGGGACAGAGCCCCAAAAAGCGGGAGAAGACGAAGTTGTTGACGAAAATGGTTCCCAAAAACAATAATACCAGTTCATTCATGCTTTATCACTCCTTGCGCGAACCAAGGCCATCAAAAGTCCGATGGTGATGAACGCCCCCGGCGGCAGCAGCATAATCAAGATCGGCTCAAAGTGCCCGAATAAAGGGATTCCGAAGAAGGTGCCGTTGCTCAGCACTTCCCGGATGGTGGCGATGAGCGTCAAGACCAGCGTGTAGCCGCAACCCATGCCCAGCGCGTCGACCATGGAGGAGAAGATCCCGTTCTTGGAGGCGAACGCCTCGGCCCGGCCGATAATGATGCAGTTCACCACGATCAGGGGAATGAAAATCCCCAGTTTCTGATGGAGATCGGGCAGATAGGCATTCATCAGCAGATCGACGATGGTGGTGAACGAGGCGATCACCACGATGAAGACCGGCAGCCGGATTTTGGCCGGGATCGAGCGGCGCAGGAGCGAAATCAAGATATTCGCGCCCAGCAGGACGAAGGTCATGGCCGCGCCCATCCCGACCGCATTGGCGACCTCGGTCGACACGGCCAGCGCCGAGCAGAGACCGAGCATCAGGCCAAGGATGGGGTTTTCTTTCAATAAACCCTTGGTGAACTCAGGGATGATTTTGTTGGAATTCATGGATTCGCTCCCGGATGGCATCGGTGATGGCCCGCGAGGAGATCGTCGCCGCGGTGATGCCGTCAATCGTTCCGCCATCCTTTTTTAGTTTAATTTGATCGGCCGGTTTTTGCGCGAATTGGCCCAGGAAGCCCGGGCCGGTGATCTTCGCGCCCAGGCCGGGGGTTTCATTTTGCACCAGCACCTTGACGCCGGTGACCCGATATTGGGGATCGATACCGACCAGCGCCTCGATCTGGCTCGAGTATCCCGCGGCGGATACCTGGAGCACATAGCCGACGAGCTGGCGTTTGGCGTCCAACCCCTGCTGGTAATCATCTTTCGGCTGAAACTCGACCGCCCCGGGCAGGACTTCTTCCAAGGCCGCCTTGGCCGCGGCGGTCTGGCCGGCCCGGATCTGGGCGGCGGTGAAATGATGGGTCAGCGCCAGCGCCACTCCGGCCACGGCCGCCACAATCATTAAATAAATGCCCAATTTTACTGTTTCTCTCATTTTGCCGCTCCAAAAGACCGTGGTTTCGTATACTTATCGATCAGCGGGGTCAGCATGTTCATAATCAGGATGGAATAACAGACCCCTTCGGGAAAAGCCCCCCGGTTGCGGATGAGCACCGTCAGCAGGCCGCAGCCGATGGCGAAGATCAGCTTGCCCTTGCGGAAAAGAGGGCTGGTGACATAGTCGGTCGCCATGAAAAACGCGCCCAGGAACAGCCCGCCCGCTAGGATCTGATACAGCGGATCCTGGCCGAAGAGCGGGGAAACCAGGAACACCGTGGCGATGTATCCCACGGGGATCTCCCACGAGATGATCCCCCGGTATAACAGAAAGAGCGCGCCGAGGAGCAACAGCAGCTTGGAGACCTCGCCCAGCGACCCCGGGACGTTCCCCAGGAACAGATCCAGATAGGAAGGGGGGGTCTCCGCCAGTTTCTCCTTTAAGAGGCCCAAAGGGCTGGCCATGGTCACGCCGTCAATCTGCCAGCGGGTCATGGCCACCGGAAACGAAGCCAGCAGTACCGCCCGTCCGATCAGCGCCGGATTGAAGATATTGAAGCCGATGCCCCCGAAACACTCCTTGGTGATGAAGATGGCCGCGAACGCTCCGATCGGTACTTGCCATAGGGGAATGCCCGGCGGCAGGCAGTAGGCGAGCAAGAGCCCGGTCACGGCGGCGCTGCCGTCCCCAGTGCGAGGGGCGGTCTTAAAGACGAAGCGCTGGGCCAAATATTCGATGGCCAGGCAACTGCCGACCGCGACGAGGATCACCCAGGCGGCCCGGATTCCGAAACGCCAAACGCTCCAGAGCCCCGCCGGCGTCAAGGACAGGAAGACCGTACGCATGATCGAAGCCGTGCTTTCGGGTGATTTGAGATGAGGTGACGGTGCAAGCGTGAATTTCATGGAAAAACCCCTCTAATTCTTGTTTTTGCGCAGCATGGCCTTGGCCAGTTTCAATTGCTGGAGCAACGGAAGCTTGGCCGGACAGAGATAGGCGCAGCAGCCGCATTCCAGGCAATCCAGCGGATGATAATCTTTCAGCTCTTCCACCATTTCCTTGTCCACCAGGCGGGAGATCTGGGTCGGGATCAGTCCCATGACGCAGGCGTTGACACACTTCCCGCAGCGGATGCAATGAGTGGTCGGCTGGGTCCGGGCGTCCTCCGCCGCCAGGACGAGCACGCCCGAGGTGCCCTTGACCACCGGCACTTCCAGCGTCCATTGAGCGATACCCATCATCGGGCCGCCGGCGATTACTTTTTGGACCGTCTCGGAACTGAAGCCGCCGCAGTGCTCGATGACTGCCGCCAGCGGCGTGCCCAGCCGGACCCGGAGATTGGCGGGGCGGTTGACCCGGCCGGTCACGGTGAGGACCCTTTCATAGAGGGGTTTACCGAGGCGGACCGCGTCGTCGATGGCTTTCAGCGTCTGGACGTTCTGGACCACGCAGCCGACATCCAGCGGCAATTTGCCCGAGGGCACCGTCCGGCGGGTCAGCGCCTGGATCAACTGTTTCTCGGAGCCTTGCGGATATTTGGTGCGCAATCCGACGAGCTTGATCCGGGATTGGCCGGCCAGCAGCTGTTGCCAATGGGCGATGGCGTCCGGCTTGTTGTCCTCGATTCCGATATAGGCGGTCTCCGCCCGGAGCAGCCGCATGGCGATCCGTACGCCGCCGAGCACGGCCGCGCTCTCCTCGAGCAACACCCGGTGGTCGCAGGTCAGATAGGGTTCGCATTCGCAGGCATTGACGATCAGCGTGTCGACCCTTTGTTCCTGCGGGGGAGCCAGTTTGACGTGCGTCGGAAAGGCCGCGCCGCCCAGACCGACGATCCCGGCCTGCTGAATGAGTTCCAGCAACTCGGCGTCGGAGAGCTCATCCGGCTGGTGCGGGGTGAAAGGAACCGGGTCGTCCGGATCCTCCGCGGCGATCACGATCGCCGGCGCATTCTGCCCGTTGGGATGGGGACGCGCTTCGAGGGCGATGACCTTGCCGGTGACCGAGGCATGAATGTTGGCCGAAACCCGGCCGGCGGCCTCGGCAATCAGCTGTCCGGTACGGACCCGGTCGCCCGGGGCCACCAGCGGCCGGGCCGGCGCTCCCAGATGCTGGCTGAGGGGCAAAACCACCGTGCCGCCGGGCGGCAGGTTTTCGATGGCTGCTCCGGGGGTATTTTTATGCTCGGGCGGATGGATGCCGCCCCGAAAATGATGTTTATTCATAGTGACCCAATCCTTTAGAACGATGTATTTTTCGTTGCGCGTCGATCACCAGGCACTCGGCCTTTGGATAACGTTCCATCATGGCCAGGGCTTTCTCCGGTCCCAGCACGAAAGCGGCGGTCGCCAGCGCGTCGGCGTCAGTGGCGTTTTCCGTGACGATGGTGGCGCTGATGGACAGCTCGGCGGGGTAGCCGGTCCGGGGATTGAGGATATGGGAGATCTTCTGGTGATCGACGATGAAATAGCGTTCGTAATCGCCGGAAGTGGTCACGGCCCTATTCCGCACCTTCAGAATGGTGATGAAGTCATTGGGGTCGCGGGGATTTTGAAGCGCGATCCGCCATTCCCGGGAGCCGAAACAGCGCAGGTCGCCTCCGGCGTTGACCATGCCGGTACGGATGCCTTCTTTTTTGAGGATCGACACCGCCTGGTCCACCGCGTAACCTTTGACGATTCCGCCGAAATCGAGCTTCATGCCGGGTTTGGCGAAGGCGATCCGTTTCTGGGCGGCCTGGACCTGGATGTTCTGCCAGCCGATGACCTTCAGCCGCTCGGCGATCTCCGCCGCTTCCGGCAGTTTATCGTTCTTTTTGGCCTGTCGCCACAGCTCGATCATGGGCAGCACCGAGATGTCGAACGCTCCGCCGGAGAGCTCGCTGAAATGCCTGGCGCGCTGGACCATGGCGATGACCTCGGGCGAGACAGTCCCCGAGCCGTTCTTATTCAACAGCGAGATCTCGGAGTTGGGATTATAGACGGAGAAAATTGCCTCCAGGCGGGCGATCTCCGCAAATGCTCCAGCCACGGCTTTCTGGGCGGCGGTTTTATGATCCGCTTCGACCTTGATCTCCACGGTCGTGCCCATGAGCAAACGCGTTTCCGCGTATTCGTCGGGGGTAGCGGCGGCTGATACGGGGAGCAGCAGGGAGAGAAAGCATACGAGGAGAGTGACCAATCGTATCTGTTTCAAGAGTAATTGCCTCCCAACCGTGTTGTGAGTGGAAACCCGGATTCGGCAAATCACTGATGGAATCAACGTTCAAGCCACTGCCGAATCGATCTTGACAAGGGACCCGGCCTATCTCATGAGTCCGTGATGAAAAAAGCCCAACCCATTAGGGCGGCGCGTTGATTTCATCCGGTTTGTTGATGTTTATCCGTCGCGAAGAAGAGGTTAAATAGAGATGCTCCGCTGTTTGCAGCGGTCTTTTTTCGAAGATAATTGGTTTGGTTGACTTTCCGGACTCGCTGCAACCCCGGGTTGCGTTGAACTATCTCGAAAATCAATCTCTATAAGATGAAATAAATAATCCGAACCAGCTTTTCCAGCCTTAAAGCATGGCTGGAAAAGGGTAAAGAATGGAATTTATTTCATCTTATCCAGCAAGGAAAATATGTCGCCAAGTTTTTGTTCGGAATATTTAGTGCGACATATGTAGGTCGGCGGGTATTCTGAATCTGTCTAAGACTGATTAATAATTTCGATTCCAAGTCGCCCGATTCCTGCAGGGAAATATGATTTCGTGCAAAAAAATCACTTTAGCAAAATTTGTATAACATTTTTGGGATTTCTTTACAGCAAACGAAAAGGCGAGAAAAATTTTTGCCTATTCATTTTATTATTGCTAAAATAAATTTATGAAGGATGCCCCAATATTGTCCGGCCTTTTTTCGCCTTTTCCAATAGGTTTGGAAGGAGCGGGCGCGAAGTTTGGGGGCGGTTTTCCGCTGCGCCGGCCCGGCGCAGCGAGGCGACATAGACGGCCGGGAGGAGCTTCTCCCGGAAGCATCAATCGAGCGGAGTGTGAATCGACATGAAAAAAAAGAGCGACTCCGAGGCCTATCAAAGGCTGTGGGGAGCTTTGGAAGCCGCCCGGCTCCATGAGGCGGAACTGCGGCTGAGACGGGAACGGAAACACTGGCGGGAACTGGATCCGGCCGCTTCCTACGCCGAATTGCTGGCCGGATTGTCCACCGACGAACTGGCGGCGATCCAGCGCAACCTGGACTGGCAGGGCCGCAGCGGCTTGAAAAAGGCCGAGCGCATTGCGGAACTGGTCTTCGTCCTGGTGGAACGGTGCGCCAAGTTGTTCGACCTTTTCGACCGGGATCAGTACCAACTGGTGCGGCGGGTCATTGCCGCCGGCGGTTATACCGGCCAATTCGACCTTCAGCCGGAACAGCTCGAGTATTTCCGGGAACGCGGCCTGATTTTCTCCGGCACCCTGGGCGGCGAAAGGGTGCTGCGGATCCCGGACGAGCTGGCGGCGTTGTTTGCGCAGCATGACGATGTGGCCTACCAACGCCGGGTGCGGCGGAACAGCGCCTGGATCCGCCGGAGTCAAGGCTTGCTGTATTACTACGGGACCGTCTCCTTCGCCCGGCTGGCCAAGATCCTGGCGGAGGCCGAGGCTCTTCCGGCATTGGATCGGATGGAGATGATCGCCGTGCTGACCAGCGCGGCCGATTACTATCAGGTCATGCGGCGGGTTGATTTCGGAATGGCGCACCGGCGGGCTTTAGACTGGCGCAAGATCGAGGCGAAGCAGGCGGCCCGCCCGGAGCTGCCCTTTTACGGAGCGGAACCGGCAGCATGGGACCGCGCCGGAGAGCCGGGTTTTTACGAGAAGAGCCCGGCTCTGCAGGAGTTGGTGCGGTTTCTGGCCTCCCATTTCCACATCGCTAGGGATGTCGCCGCAAAGACGGTGGTTGAATGGGAATATGCCATCAAAAACGGCGTGAGTCCGGAGGTGCTGCTGGGACTGGCGCAGCAGCGGTTCTCTCTCGCGGACCGGGAGCTCCTGGGGCAGTGTTCCGGCCTGCTGGACGCTTTTTACGGCGCCACCCGGCAGTGGTTCCTGAAAGGCCATTCCCTGGCGGAGCTCGCCGTCGTGGAGCGGGCCGGGGCGGATCCGGCCGAAACCGGCGGCACGGCGGCGCCAAGCCGGGTGGCGTCTCCCGGGGCGGAACGGCCGGCCGGCTTCGCGCCGGGGAATTATCTTTTCAAAGTCGCCCTGGCGGCGTCGCTGTGGCGCCAGATTAAACTCGCGGCCGGCCACACCCTGCTGGACCTGCACCGGGCGATCCAAGAAGCCTACGGTTTTGACGACGCGCACCGCTATGCGTTCTTTATGGACGGCCGGCCGTATTCGCGGCAGCGTTACGAGGCGCCGGGGGAGGGCCGGGGCCCGTTCGTCGACCAGGCCCGCCTCGGCGAGCTGGGTCTGGCGGTGGGGCGGCAATTCCTGTACCTGTTCGACTTCGGCGACGAGTGGCGCTTCCGGGTCACGCTGGAGGCGATCCTGCCGGACGAACCCCTGGTCCTCCGGCCGGAACTGGTGAGGGGCAAGGGACGGTCGCCGGAGCAGTATCCGGATTATTCGTGAACGCACTCCCGGTGGCGGCCGACAACGCCGCCGAATCGATGAAAGGGACTTTTTTGAAAATTCTCGACTTAAAACCGGGATGTTCATCCGATTGGGGCAAAGTAAATATCAATTCGGGGCAAGGTTGGAGTATACATAAAAAATGCCGCCTTTTTTCATCTTACGGGGATCTTTCACAAAACGATCTCGGTTGAATTCAATTTCCATCCGGAACATCACGGCGCTTGCCGTTGAAATGGCTGAAATGAATTCCGCCTCGATCTCATTTGCATTCGGCTTTACGATGGAAATGACTTGTAAATCGTTGCGTTAGGAATGCAAATCTTGCTTAAGAATTGATTTCATCCGAATATATCAAAAATGCCCGGGATTGCAGAAAGAGGTTGAAAAGCCTTCGATTGCGTGTTTTATGTATAAAAGCGTTCAAAGCACGAACCTTTGTGAAAAAGATGCATAAACTATCATGGCCAGCGATTGTTGGCAACCGCGCGCCTTTTCAGCGGAAAGGGCGCCGCGGAACGCGAAGCAGCCGACGACCAGCGGGCGGCCGACCCGCCGCCGGGGGCCCGCCGTTCACGGAGAAGCGGGGTTCCCGTTCCGGCAGGGCGTCCGCTGCGAAAAGTTTCAAGCCGTTGGTGTTACTCACCCCCCACCCCTCCCCCGAACGAATGGGCCCGGCCGGCGTCGGATGACGCCGGCCGGGCCTTCAGCTATATTTAGGAAATAAATTTCTTTGGCGATTATCAAATTCGCTCCGCTCACTCACGAAGGGATTGAAGGATAAGTCATGGCGTCTGGAAGAGCTGTGAAAAAGCTCTATAATGCCGTTGCAGGTCAATGCCCTCACCCATTGGGTCTTTTCGAAGCGGCCTGCCCTTCCGGCGTACTCCACCATGGACGCCGGAACTTAAGCCTTCCTGACTTTGGTCCCCCATGACGCTATCAAAAAACGATAGCTATGGGGCAATGTCGTCAAGCGATGATTCCATATCTTGGAATTTGATTTCAACGGTGCCTACGATGTAGACGATATGCGGGCCAACCGGGGCATGAATGCCCCGGCTACAAGATGGAAGCCTTCCGTGGCTAATTTTCAGCAAAATATTTTATCCCGTTTTTTAGGGCCTTTCAAGGTCCTTTCGTCTTGTAGCCGGGTGATTTATCGCCCGGTTGGCGTTCAATTTCGTCAGCTAAATTTTTCCACGATAGCTTGACGACATTGAGCTATGGGGGAGGGACTACAATGCCCAAGTTCAATCACGTCAAGTACTTAGGCCTATTCCTCCCTCCCCCATAGCGAGGGTACTTCGAGCGTTATGGGGGAGGGCAGACGACTATGAATCTGCCCCGGGGGTGAGGGCATTGACCCCAACGCCGACCGAAATCCATGACTTTATCACATGGCTTGTAGTAGCGTCGTTTGGCGGATACGTGGCCGGGTTGAGGAGCTGAAAGAGCACGTTTTGGGAATCACGGATCGCCTTGGGTGACTGAAAGAGCTCGTTCAGTCGCTCAGCAAGCTCGTTTTGTGAATAAGTGAGCTCGCTCAGTCGCTCGGTAAGCTCTTTTTGTGGATAAGCGAGCTTGTTTTGTGAATGAGAGAGCTTGCTCAGTCGTTCAGCGAGCTCTTTTTGTGGATAAGCGAGCTTGTTTTGTGAATAAGAGAGCTTGCTCAGTCGTTCGGCAAGCTCTTTTTGTGGATAAGCGACCTATTTTTGTGGATAAATGGATCCGTTTAATGTGGTTAACATTTTTGGCTGTGGATAAGTCGGGCGAGTGCGGCGAAAACCGGGTACAGCGGGAGGGCGAGCGGAGGCTTTTTGGAAAAACTTTGGAATGACAGGACTTCGCCGGCAGGAAGGAGGGCCGCCGGAGCGAATCATTGGGGGTGGCAATGGCTCCGGGTCGGGGCGAACCCTCGCTCCCGGGCGGGAAAGGATGAGGAAACATGCTGCGATCCTGGTTGAAATGGGTCTGGAAAATCGGCGTTGCCGCGACAGTCTATACGGCCGCCACCCTGGTGGGCGGAGGGCTTCTGGCCGGACTGGGCGCCCCATTCCCGGAGATGAAAGGGGATCCCAACCGCCTTTTGCTATTCGTGTTTCTTTCCGGCCTGCTCATTGCGGCCGTGGCCGGGCCCGCCGTCGCCAAGACGGGGTTCTCGCGAATCCGGGTCTGCTTCGCCGTCTGCGGCATGTTATTTTTGAATTCCGTCGCGCAAATGCTCGAAGCGATCTATTTCGCTCCCGGCATGATCTCGCGGAACACGGCTTGCACCTTGCTGGCCCAGCAGCTGCTGGTCGCCTTCCTGACCGGCATGGCCATGGCTTGTTTATTCGGCGGCGGTCCCCGCAGCACCCGCTGGGAAACGAAAAGAGGCCGGCCCTGGTATGACTGGCTGTGGCGGTTTGCGGCCGGATCCGGCAGTTATGTGGTCTTTTATTACCTCTTCGGCGCGCTCAGTTTCGCGCTGTTCACCGGCGTCTATTACCGCGGCCGCGGCAATGGCCTGCACGTGCCGGGTCCCTTGGAGATCCTGGCCGTCGAGCCGGTCCGGGCGCTGCTGCTGGTCGCCTCGGTCTCGCCCCTCATCCTGCGGCTGCAATACCCCCTGCGGCGGCGGGCGGGCACCGTGGGCCTGCTCTTGTTTACCGTCGGCGGACTCGTCCCGATGCTGCTGGCGAGCGGCAGCTTGCCGCCGGGAATCCTGATCCCCGGCACGGTGGAGATGTTTTTTCAGAATTTTCTGACCGGCGTCACAGCCACACTATTCATGGCCGGCGGCGGACGGAAAGTCCGGATCCGGCCCCTCCATTCCGGGCTGTGACTGGCCGGAGACATGACCGCGTCAAGTCTTTATGCCCGGCCGCGTTCCCCTTCCGGGGTCGCCTGAACGAAGCCTTCAGTCTGGCCGGGAGGGAATGCAGCCGGATGGGAAACTTCAACCGGCTTCAATAAAGCCGTCTCTGCCGCGGTCCGCAGCTGGGGAAGGGCGTGATATTCTGGATCTCCTGAAAGGAATAGTGTTTGGTGGCGTATTGGGTCTGGTACAAGTATTCCATCAGGTAAATCTGGTCGTCGACGACGTCGCAGAGCACGCCGGAGACCCCTTGGCCGCTGGTGAGCGAGACGCCCACCGGCCGGTTCATTAAATAAGGCAGATCGGACTGCCAGGGCATTGAGAATCACCTCCGTCCTAATCTATGCCGGAGGCGCTCCCGCTGGTGCCGGGCCGGAGGAACGATGATGGCCGGCCCGCGGGTCCGGCGCCTTTGGAATGAATTGCAGCGCCGCCATTTCCGAGCCGCTCGGCAAGAGGAAGCGTTTTGCGCCGGACTTTGAAACTCCCGGCTGGCGAGCGCTGCTTTTTTCGCCGCGATGCGCGGGAATTTCCAGAGGAAAGTCCGGTTGTCGGAGAGAATCCTTGATCATCAGGATCAGACGCGTTCAATCCCGTGCCGGAGGGGTGAAGATCATGTTCGGTTCCGAAGTCGAGGTACTCTGGATCGCTTTATACTATTATCAGCCGGGCGACCGGCTCGGCGAGCATCATCATGACTGCTATCAAATCTTTTACATTATCGCTGGGCGAGGCGAATTTAACGCGGCGGGCCGCCGGGTCTCCCTCGGACAGGACATGCTCTTGCTGGTACGCTCCAACCAAATACACAGCATGATCAATCAGGGGAAAGAGACCTTGAAGACCCTGGATATCAAGTTCAACATCATCGACCCCGCACTCCAGGCCAGGCTGGACGCCTTGCCGGAGTGCGTCTTCTCCGGCTTGACCGAGGTGCGGACGGCGCTGGAGAGCGTGCGCGAGGAAGGCCGGTCCAAGGAGCCGTTTTATAAGGAATTGAGCGCGGTCCATCTGATGAAAATACTCCTCTTGCTGCTGCGCCAGGCGGAGCGGGCGGCGACCGCCCGGAATCATTCCGCCAATTATCTGGCCTTGAGCGAGCAGGACCCGGTCTGCGAGAAGGTCATCCATTACCTGCAGGAACATTACGCGGAAGCGATCGTCCTGAAGGACCTCGCCAAAAGCCTCGGCTATACCCAGAGCTATGTCTGCCAGTGTTTCCGCAGGGAATTGCATTGTTCGCCCCTGGAGTACCTGCACCAGTACAGAATCGAAAAGGCCAAGGAGTATATTCTGTACTCCGATTACAGCATCAAACAGATCGCCGAAATGATCGGGATCAGCAACATCCATCATTTTACGCGGCTGTTCCGGCGGATGGTGGGGCTCGCCCCGGGGCGCTGGCGGGAACGGGAACGGGAGGGCATCCGCAAAAACATCTATATCAGCGACACCTTTGTCAATCCGGTCTGATGCCGCCTGAGGGACGGCCCGGCTAAAAAATCAACCATCGGAGACCCGGCATAAGCGGCGCAACCGGCGCCCAAATGATGGGGAAACTGAGAATTGCATAATTCATAAAATAATCTTTTGTCTACAATATATTGATAGGTATATCCAGGCATTGCACTATATATTGTGGCCACAGGTTCGTTAAGGTAATTATGCAATTCTCTGAACTCTGAGCTGTTCCAAAAAATGCTTGATTTCAAGCATTTTTTTTATCTCAAAAATAGCACAAAACGTTGCAATTTTATTCAAAGATTCTTAACCAAAAGAATATTAAAATGTAACCAGCAATCAAACTTACCTAAGGGAGCTGCGGAAATGGATCAAATCACACTAGCGGTGGACTTTCGGAAGGAACGCAAACCGTTCCGGCATTTCTTCGGCGCGGTGGGATACGCCAACGCCGATTACACCTATACCGAGGCGTCGCAAAAAATGTACGACTACCTCTCCTCGTATCACAATCACTTCCGGTATATGCGCCTTCATAACATCTTGACCCTGCACGGCAAGGGGGATTTCCACTTTTTGCAGGGCCACGATTACGGCAACGCCAGCCAGGATTGTCACAGCTTCGACGATGACGCGGTCGTATCCCTGGATGATGCGGGACGGCTGGTTTATGACTGGACCTGGGTGGACCGGGTGTATGACATTATGCTGGAGCACCAGATCCGGCCGATCGTGGAGACTGTCTATCTGCCGAGCTGCATCCAGAAAAGCCGGGAGTTGGGCTTCATTCCCAAGGATTTCAAGCTGTGGCGGCAGCTGCTGGAGGACTTTGTCAGGCACCTGGAGGAACGGTACGGCCGGGCAGAGGTCGAGCAGTGGTACTTTGAGGTCTGGAACGAGCCCGACAACCACGGGCCCTGGGTGGAGGAGCCGGCCAGCTTCTTTGCGCTCTACGACTACATGGAGGCGGCCATCCACGCGGTGAATCCCCGGATCAAGGTGGGGGGGCCCGCCGTCAAGCAGGGGGAGGAAGCCTTCAAAATCTTCCGGCTGTTTCTGGAGCATTGCGCCCGGGGCGTCAATTACGTCACGGGATGCTTCGGCACGCGGATCGATTTCATCTCGGTCCATTGCAAAGGGGGTTTCCCCAATGGCTATAACCCGTCGTCGGAAGTGCTGTTCGACGCGCTCGGGCGCTTCCTGGAATGCCTGAAAGAATATCCGGAGTTTGACGGGGTCGAGTTTTTCAATGACGAGTCCGATATTGTCTGGCACGGCAATCTGGGAATCTGGAAGGAGAGCTGGCTGAACTTTCGGAACACTCATTATCCGGCGGGTTTTGTCTGCAAGATGATCACCAACTACTGCGCAGTCGTTGAAGATCAGCATCAGGTCAATTTGAGCATCGTCGACAGCGACAACTGCCATATTCAATGGGAGAGGTTCCTGTTCAGCGGGAACCGTTCCCAGCTGACGCCGCTGACGAAGTATCCGTCCACCGATCTGCTGAAAAAAGCAATCTTCAACGCCTATGTCCTGCTCAGCCGGCTGGGCGATGAACGCTTGGCCGCCAGCTGCGCTACGGAGGGATTCGGCCGCAAATTCGGGATCCTCCCCACCCGGCGGGACGACGCTTTGGCCATCATGGTCTGGAACTTTGAGGACGGCGTGGAGGATGACGTCAACCGCCGCCGCTTCCGGCTGGAGGTCAGCAATCTCCCGTTCACTGGCGCGTACCGGCTGGTGCATTACCGTATCGACCGCGAGCACAGCAATGCGCACGCGGTATGGAAGAGTCTCGGCGCTCCCGGCCAGCCCTCGGCCGAGCAGATCCAGTCGCTCCGGGAGCGGGAAGGGCTGGAACTGTACGAGCCGGTCCGGCCCATCGTTCTGGACGGCCCATTCCGGGCGGACCTGGATCTGCCGATGCACGCAGTCTCCTTGCTGCTGTTGGTGCCCGAGAACCGGGAGCGGCCGGCCCGGCTGGAGTTCATTAAGGCCGTGGCCGAGACGGGCTGCAACGGCAACCGCCAGGTCTTCCTGAAATGGCGGCCTTGCCCGGACCGGGACTTCCTATACTACCGGGTCTGGCGGCGCGGCGACGACGAGGCCGAGTTCCGGGTGATCAGCGACGCGCCCTCCCTGAATACCGCCACTTACACCGATATGGCGGTAAGCCCGGGGCGGACCTATGAGTACCGGATCCAGTCCCTCAACGCTTCGCTGCTGGAGAGCGACTGTTCCGAGGCGTCCCGCGTCGCGCTGGCGCCATGAAACGCCGCGGCGGCGGGTTGGCGCACCGGGAAAGATGAAATCGGAAGGATGGAGTGATGGCGGATGCCGAAGGCTGAGAATTTGGCGTCGCGGGACCGGCGGAGCGTCTGGCAGCAGGTCTGGCGAATGCGGGTGCTGTATCTGATGGCGTTGCCGGGCTTGCTGTGGTTCGCGATCTTTAAGTACGGCCCGATGTGGGGGGTGATGACCGCCTTTCAGGATTACAGTCCCTTCCTGGGGATGCTCGGCAGTCCGTGGGTCGGCTGGAAACACTTTCAGGAGCTGTTCGCCCGGCCCGATTTCTGGATTTTGCTGAAAAACACGCTGATCCTGGGGGTACTGAGCCTGGTGATCTATTTCCCCTTCACTATTGTGTTGGCCCTGCTCCTCAACGAACTGCGCAACCGGGTTTTCAGGGAAGCGCTCCAGACGGTGTTTTACGCGCCGTACTTCGTCTCCTGGGTGGTCATCGCCGGGATCACCATCCTCACCTTCTCATCGGCCCAGGGGATCTTCAGCCGGCTGTTGGCCTCGGACGCGGGCCAGCCGTTTATGCTCCTGAATAAACCGGAGTATTTCCGGATCACGGTGATCCTGCAGCAGATCTGGAAAGATGCCGGCTGGGGCAGCGTAATCTTCTTGGCGGCGCTCTCCGGCATCGATCAGCAGCTGTATGAGGCGGCGGTGATTGACGGCGCCAGCCGCTGGAAGCAGTTGTGGCACATCACCCTGGTCGGGCTGCGGCCGACCATCGTCATCATCCTGATCATGCGGTTGGGCTCCTTCCTGGATGTGGGGTTTGAACAGATTTACACCCTGATCAACAATAACCCGTTGCTGTACCGGGTGGGGGACGTCTTTGACACCTTTGCCTTCCGCAAGGGCATTCAGGAAGGGATGTTCAGCTACGCCACGACGGTCAGTTTGTTCAAGTCGGTCATCGCCTTCGTGCTGGTGCTCGGGGCCAACTGGCTGGCCAAAAAAACGGGCGAGGAGGGACTCTTTTAAGATGGTACGTGACAATTCCTGGTCCAGCCGCTTGTTTGATTTTTGCAATTACGTTTTATTGTCGGGTTTGGCGCTGGTTACGGCATTCCCTTTTGTCTACTGCGTGTTGCGTTCCTTCGAAGGAAGCTGGCTGCCGGCGGTGGGGGTGGAGATTCTCCCCAAGCAATGGTCGTTGACCGCATATACAACGCTGTTGCAAGGGGCGGTTTTCCCCCGGGCCCTTTTGATCTCAGTGATCATTACGGTACTGGGCACCCTGCTGAGCCTGGTCCTGACTACGATGCTGGCCTATGCGCTGTCGAAAAAGCAATTGATCGGGCGGCGGTTTTTAACCGGCGGCATTCTCTTCACCTTTCTCTTTAACGGCGGCATGATTCCCACCTATCTCATCGTGCGCGGCCTGGGGATGCTCGATAGCTTGGCCGCGTTGATCTTTCCGGGGGCGATGGGCGCTTATACCTTCTTTATCATGCGCCAGTCCTTCGCGGGCGTCCCGGCCAGCCTGGAAGAGTCGGCGCGGATCGACGGCGCGGGCGAATTCCTGATCTACTACCGGGTCTATCTGCCGTTGGTCAAGCCGATGCTGGCCGCGGTCGGACTGCTCTATGTGGTCAGACAGTGGAACCTCTTCTTCGACGGGATTCTGTACATCAGCACCCCGGAGAAGTGGCCCCTGCAGGTGCTGGTCCGGCAGGCCATCGCCACGGCCAGCAGCTTGGGCACGGGCGAAGCGCTGTCCGCGAGCCAGATGGTGGTCAGCCCGGAAGCGCTCCAAATGGCGTCGATCATCCTGTCGGCCCTGCCCATGCTGATGCTGTACCCGTTCTTCCAGCGCAGTTTCATCAAGGGCTTGACCTTGGGAGCCATCAAGGAATAGCCCGTTCCGGACCGCCCGTTTGCAACGAAAGCTCGTCTGGCGGGGTCGATGAGCTGCTCCGGCAAATGAAACGGCTCGTTGCGCGGCGGAAGATAATCGCTCTATGACAGAAGAGGCTTTGATGGATGATTCGATTCATCGAATTTAAAGGAGGAGGAAAAAATGAAAAAGTTCGTTCGACTGATGGTATGGGTGGCTCTGCTCGGAGTATTGGCCACCGGGCTCTTCGCCAACTCGGGAGCTTTGGCCGCGAATGAGGCGGTACCGCTGCGGATCATGACTGACTGGTGGGTGGCCACGATTCCCAGTCCCGACTGGCCGGAGTGGAAAGCGGTCGAAAAAAGGCTCGGCATCAAGCTGCAGATGGAGTTCAATATGAACTTCTCCATCGAGCGGCTTTCCACCATGATTGCCTCAGGCAATATTCCCGACGCCACGTTGATCAACTTGCAGACCACTCCGGCGGGCTATGATTGGATCAACCAGGGCGCCTTTCAACCGGTGGAAAAGAGCTTGCGCAAGTACGCGCCGCATCTCTGGAAAGCGCTGGCTCCCGGAGCGATTCAATTGGGTTCGGTCAACGGCGTGCTGTACGGCGTGCCCCGGCCGCGCGCCACCGCCCGCGAGTGCTTCGCCATCCGCAAGGATTGGCTGGACAAACTGAAGCTGCCGGTGCCGAAGACCATGGATGATCTGGAGAAGGTGTTAAAAGCTTTCGTGACCCGCGATCCGGACGGCAACGGCAGGAACGACACCTTTGGCTTTGGCGGGGAGAACTTTAACACCTTCATGGTGCCCTTCTTCGCGGTGGGCAATCCGTACCAATTCGCTTATGACTCCAAAGGCCAGGTTCAATACAACGGCATCAGCCCCGACGCCAAGGAAGGGCTGGCAACCTTGCAGCGCTGGTATAAAGAGGGCCTGATCGACCCCGACATGCCCACCCAGCCCGGGCTGTATTCGGCCAAGGTCGCCGCGGCCAAGACGGGAGTGATTACGCCCTGGCTCGATCAGTTGCGGCCCAGCGAGTTCAATCCGGTGCCGCAAAACTGGCAGCAAATGCGGGCCAACGATCCCAAAGCGCAGTGGGTGATGGTGCCGATCCTGTCCTCGAGCCGGCATAAGACGCCGAAGCATTATCAGAACGCCGGAACTTCCAGCCATTTCTTTGTGAGTTCCCGGCTGAGGGACGGTAAGAAGCTGGAGAAGCTCTTTCAATGGTGGGATTTCTGGGCTTCCAAGGCGGGTTACGAGTTCGGCAGCTGGGGTCTGAAGGGACTGGACTACGAGGTCGACGCCAAAGGGAATAAAAGCCTGACGGAGGAGGGGAAAAAGCGTATCTACGCTTTGCAATGCTTCCGCCAGACCCATCTTTGGGAGGCCCAGATGCAGATCGCGGCCGACAAGCCAGAGAACAATGCGATCATGGCCAAGATGCTCAAAGATCTGTCCAAACAGAGCGTGCCGTATCCTTTCATCGATGTGGCGGCGCGGAGCAAAGCCTATGTCAATCACTGGCCGGAACTCTTCCGGATGCAGCAGGAAGCCTATACCCAGATCATTATCGGCTTAAAACCGGTGGATTCCTTTGACGCCTTCGCCAGACAATGGCGGCAGGCCGGCGGCGATGAGCTGCTGCGGGAGATGAACGGGATTTACAAGAAGTAATCCCTGTGGAAAGTGAGGCGGGCGGAAACGTCCGCCTTTGCAATGACTTCAGACCATGATTATGAAAGGAACATTGCCATGCACTATAATTTTCCGTATCCCAACCTTCCGGGGCTGGAGATCGACGAACGGAACGAGACCAAGATCTATGAAGTCAAAGCCGAATTTCAACCGGAGGATCCGCTGCGCCTGATCGAGCAGAGCCTGGCCCGGCCCATCGGCATGGAACGGTTCAGCCGGATCCTCCATCCCGGCAGCAAGATCCTGATCATCATCGATGACATCTCCCGCCCCACTCCGGTACGGCTGATCCTGCCGCCGCTCCTGGCGGAGTTGGGCCGGGCCGGGGTGCAAGCCGCCAATATCCGGTTCCTCATCGCCCTGGGCACGCACCGTCCGATGACCGCGGCGGAGATCGAGCAGAAGGTTGGCCCGGAGATCGCCCGGAACTATTTGGTCCTGAACCACGAATGGGAGAATCCCGCCGCGTTGCATGATTACGGCCGCCTGGACGACGGGACTCCGGTGATCCTCAACCGGCAGATGGCCCTGGCCGATTTCGTGATTGGCGTGGGCTCGATTGCGCCCCATCCGGCGGCCGGCTTCTCCGGCGGGGGCAAGATTATCGCCCCGGGCGTGGCCACCGAAGCGGCGGTGGGCGAGTTTCACTGGAAGAGCGTACAATTCCCCGAGCGGGAAGTATTGGGGGTCCGCGACAATCCGATGCGGCGGATCATCGACGCCATCGCCGCCAAGGCCGGCTTGTCGGCGATCGTCAACGTCATTGCCGACGGCCGGCAGCGCGTCGTCAAGGTGGTAACCGGCGCTTCGGTGCAGGCGCACCGCCTCGGCTGCGAATACGCGCTGGGCCTCTTCGGCGCCAGGATCGACCCCGCCTGGCGGGCGGATATCTACATCGCCGATTCCCATCCGATGGATCAGGAGATGTGGCAGGCGGTGAAGGGAATGTGCGCGCTGGACGTGGTGGCGCCGGACGGCGCGGTGGTCATCCTGGTGACTCCCTGCCCCGAGGGAGTGAGCCAGATGCATCCCGAAATCCTGAAATACGGCTATGTCAGCCTGGCGGAGGCCGACCGCCTGATCCGGGAAGAAAACCTCTCCAAGGTGGCGGCCCATAATATGGTGCAGGGCGGCCGGCTGGTCCGCCGGACCACCGCCTTCCTGGTATCGCCGGGAGTGGGCCCGGCCGAAGCGGAGCGGCTCGGTTTTCGTTCCTTCGCTACTCCCCAGAGCGCCTTGGACGCGGCCCTGCGGCTCAAAGGCGACCGGGCCAGAATCGCCATTCTGAGGATGGGCGGTGATCTCTGCCCGATCGTTTCGGGTTGATTCGGAAACGGGACTTATAGAGGGAAAGGCTGCTTCAGGACTTTTCCGACCGGACCGGACATGATTGATGTCCGGTCCTGTTATTTTGATGTCAGCTTCGATGAATGATATGTTAAATTTCCGGCCGATCTATCCACCATCTCCCGGCGCTTGCCGAAACAAACAGCAAGCAAAGCGAAGGAAAGAGAAGATGAAAAGAGAAATAGAAGCGCTTGCGGAGGGGGTTATTCGAATGAAACGGGGTATCGGACCGTGGGAGAAGTTCCGGCGGAATTTCACCAAACTCAAAGTATTCCAGCAGATTTGGCTGGTCATCGGGTTCGTGTCAGTTTTCTTGCTGATCCAGGGCGGGCTTTGCATTTATATTGTCCGGACCATGCACCGGATCTCCGATCAAGTCTTTAACGACAGCACCAAGGCTTTGACCCACATCAGCGCCACCGAAGTGGATCTGCAGAAGGTCCGCGGCAATTATTTGGGCCGGCTGTTGAACAAGTCGATGTTCGGCATCTCCATGACCATGCTCGGCAATATGCGGAACCGGATCCAGGAGATCGGCGCGGACCGCCGGGAGCCGGTGGAAATGATCCTGAAAGAACTGAAGGAGATGGAGGAGATCGTGATCGAGCCAATCAGCGTGGCCAATTACGAGCGGCTCGACGTGGTCCTGAATACGCTGGACAACGACCTGAACCGGCTGGCCGGGAAGATCCGGGATGCAGCGGCCTCGACCATCCGCGAGGGCACCAGCTACGCTACAAACGCCCAACTCATTACCCTCGCCATCCTGGTGATCGGCGTGGGACTTTCGCTGCTGTTGGGGTTGGTGGTGGCGGCGGCGATAGCCCGGCCGCTGCAGGCGATGCTTTCGGCCATCAAGGCGCTGTCCCGCGGCGATCTGACGCGGGATGTGGCGGAGACGGGCTGCGCCGAAACCGCCGGAATGGCGCTGGGTCTGAATCATGCCTTCGGGAGCCTGCGCGAGCTGGTGGCGGGGATTACCGACCAGTCCCAGGCGCTCTATGCGGCCAGCACTGAGCTGAAACACGCCGCGGCCGGGACCGGCGCAGCCGCGGGCCAGGTGGCCTCGGCCATGGGCGAATTGGCGCGGGCCTCGGTCGAGGAAGCCGAACAAACCAGCCGGGCGGTCGCGGCCATTGACCAGCTTTCCGCCTTGATTGGCTCGGTCACCGCCGACACGGCCCGGATCGATGAAGCCTCGCTCCAAGTGGCCCAATTGGCCAAGGCGGGACATCGAGCCGCCGACAATATTGTCCAGGAGGTGGACGAGATTTACGGGACCACCCAGGAGGTGGCCGGGATCGTCAATCAACTGAACCAGAACTCCAGCGAGATCGGGCAGATCACCGCGGTCATCCAGGGCATCGCCGAACAGACGTCCTTATTGGCGTTGAATGCGGCCATCGAGGCGGCCCGCGCCGGGGAGCACGGCAAAGGCTTCGAAGTGGTGGCCCAGGAGACCGGCAAGCTGGCCGAGCAGTCCAAACAGGCGGCCAAGCTCATCGCCGGTCAGGCGCAGGAGATGATGCGGCGGATCGAGACCGCGGTGGGAGCGATGCAGCAAGAGCTGACCAAGGTCGAGACCGGCCGGGAACTGGCGGCGGACGCCAAAGCCATCTTCCATCAGATCTTCGAGGCCCTGACCCGGAACCTGACCCAGGTGGCGGCAGTGGCCGAATCGGCCCGGCAAATGACGGAGAGCAATGCGGCGGTGATCGCGGTGATCGACACCATCGCCGGCATCAGCCAGGCCGGCGTGGCCAATACCGAGGAGGTCTCGGCCACCGCCGAACAGCAGAGCGCGGCCGCGCAGGAAGTAACGGCGCTCGCCGAGAACCTGGCGCTGATCGCCGACAACCTGAAACAGTCGGTGACCGTCTTCGCGCTGGCCGGGGCTGAAACGTCCGGAACGGAGCCGGTTCGGACGGCCTGAGACGGCATTCTATCGCTGCGACAAGCGGGGCGGACCCATGGGTCCGCCCCGCCTGCGTTTTGCCCCGCGGGAAGTGAACGGCGGCTAGAACCGGCTAGACCTCGGCGATCTTCTGCCCCATCATGCTCAGATCGTAGCCCCCCATGCCCGTGACCTCGTCCCGGTACCCCTTGGAACGCAGGATCTCCAGGACCGCCTGGAAATGGGGCAACCCCAAATCCTCCTTGCGGAAGATTAGATCGTACCGCTCCTTGTGCAAAGGAATGAAATCCACCCCGGCCACCTGCGAGGCGGCCTTCTCGATCCCCAGGCCGAAATCGGCCTCGCCCCGCGCCACCCGGCTGGCCACGGCGATGTGGCTGGTCTCTTCCTGATCATACCCGGCTATCCGGGCCGGTTCCAGCTGGAGCCGGCGCAACATCTCATCGAGCAGCACCCGGGCGCCGGAACCGCATTCGCGGTTGACAAAGCGCAGCCCGGGCCGGACCAGATCGGGCCAGGCTTGAATGGCTTTGGGATTGCCTTTGGCCACGTAGAAGCCTTCCATCCGGTGGACGAGGTTATAAATGACGGTCTTATGGCCGGGCAACATCCGCCGGACGTAGGGCAGGTTGTATTCGCCGGAGTCACCGTCCCAGAGGTGGGCGGTGACCAGGTTGGCCGCGCCGTGATAGAGCGCGGAGAGCCCGTCCATACTCCCGATATGGCGGCGGAGGAAGCGCAGCTGCGGCAGGAGCTTCTCCAGGTGCTGGGAGAGAGTGTCCAGGATCAGGTCCTGGCCGCAGATGATCAAGCCGGCTTGAGTATCGCCGCCGGGATCCGGGGCCTGGACCATCGATCGGGTAAGGTTGGGCACGCAGGACTTGGTGTTCTGGATGTACTGGTCGATATCCGCCTGCTCCACCCGGACCTTGCGGCCGATGCGGTAGGCGGCCAGATCGCCGCGCTTGATCAGCTCGTAAACGGTGAAACGGGAGATCTTCAGGATCCGGGCCACCTCTTCAGGCGTGTAGGAGATGTTGTCGGGCATGGCTGGCACCTCAATCGTCCGTCCCTTGTCAGAGACTTGTAACTTTTGTGTAAGTATTTCTAACATGCTCTTGCTTTTTAGTATAACATAAAATACAATAAAGTCATAATTGGGTTATGTTGGTTTATGTTGGTCATGGTTTGGGGGAACGATACGATTCGCGATTCAAAGGAGGAAAAACATGATGAAACATCGGGGTCTTGTGCTGATCGGTATGTTGGTTTTGCTGCTGGGCGCGACGGCGGGCTGGGCCGCGCCCAAGGCCGACTTGTATGTTTCGGCCGCCGCGAGCCTGAAGGATGCCTTGCTGGAAATGGAAAAGCCCTATGAGGCCAAGCATGACGTGCGGCTGATCTTCAACTTCAATTCCTCGGGAGCGCTGCAGACCCAGATCGAGCAGGGCGCGCCGGCCGATGTCTTCGTTTCCGCCGCGCTGAAGCAGATGGACAATTTGGAGAAGAAGGATCTGATCAAGAAGGGCACCCGCCGCAACCTGCTGGAGAATGAGATCGTGATGGTCGTCCCCAGGGACGCCAACATTAATCTGAAGGACTTTAAAGACCTGGCGCTGGCCAGCGTGAAAAGGATCGGCATCGGCGCTCCGGCCTCGGTGCCGGCCGGCCAATACGCCCTGGAGGCCTTCAAAAAGCTGGGCCTGTGGGATAAGATTCAGGACAAAGCGGTTTACGGCACCAATGTCCGGGCGGTCCTGAGCTACGTGGAGACGGGCAACGTCGACGCGGGCATCGTTTACCGGACCGACGCGGCCATCAGCGACAAAGTCAAGGTGGCGGCGGCGGCGCCGGCCGGCTCGACCGAACCGGTGATCTATCCCGCGGCGGTGCTGGCCGGCACCAAGCAGCCCAAGGAAGCCGCCGAATATCTGGCTTTTCTGAGCGGGCCCGAGGCCAAGCTAATCTTCGAGAAATATGGTTTTGTCGTCAAATAACAAGGCGGTCGGCAGTGACGGATGACCGAGGGAACAGGTGATGATATGATGGATTGGCAACCCGTGCTCCTATCGTTGAAGATTGCAGCCATGTCGCTGGCAGGGGTGGCCGTCGCCGGGATCGGCGCGGCCTATCTGCTGACGCGGCGCGATTTTCCGGGCAAAAATCTCTGCGAAACCTTGCTGACCTTGCCTCTGGTGCTGCCGCCGATCGTCACCGGGTTCCTGCTCTTGGTCCTAGTGGGCAGGCAGGGCCCCATCGGCAAGCTCCTGAATCAGCTGGGCGGATTCCAGATCGTCTTCACGCCGTTCGCCGCGGTGCTGGCCGCGGCGGCGGTGGCCTTTCCCCTGATGTACCAGAGCGCCAAGGCCGCGCTGCAGGGAGTGAACCACCACCTGGAAGACGCCGCCCGGACGCTGGGGGCCGGGGAATGGAAGGTCTTTCGCACCGTGACCCTTCCCTTGGCCCGGCAGGGGATCTATTCCGGCATGGTGCTGGCGTTCTCGCGGGCTTTGGGCGAGTTCGGGGCCACGGCGATGGTGGCCGGGAATATTCCGGGCCGGACCCAGACCATTCCGGTGGCCATCTATTTCGCGTCGGAAAGCAACGACCTGACCACCGCCGGTCTTTATGTGCTGATCATCAGCGTCCTGACCTTCGGGATGGTCTATGGGGTGAATCATTGGTTGAACAAGAGCTTTGGCAAGTGGGCGAGGAGGCGTTGGCGTGTTAGAAGTGGCCATTGGGAAGGAATTGCCGGAGTATCAGCTTCAAGTGGAGTTCAAAGCGGCAAATAATATCGTGGTGCTGTTCGGGCCGTCGGGTTGCGGCAAGACCACCATCCTGCGGAGCATTGCCGGGCTGTTGAGGCCGGATGCCGGACGAATCGCCCTGGGCGACCGGGTGCTTTTCGATGCGGATGCCCGGGTGGCGCTGCCGCCCAGGGATCGCGGCGTAGGCCTGGTCTTTCAGGACTATGCGCTTTTTCCCCATATGACGGTGCGCCGCAATATCACTTACAGCGTCAAGACCTTCACCGCCGCGGTCCGCGAAACCTTCGCCAACCTGCTGAAGCAGCTGCGCATCGAGTCCCTGGCGGAACGATACCCCGAGGAACTCTCCGGCGGCGAGAAACAGCGGGTGGCCCTGGCCCGGGCCCTGATGGCCGAGCCCCGGCTCCTGCTCCTGGACGAACCCCTCTCGGCGCTGGACAGCGACACCCGGAGCGAGCTCCAGGACGA
This sequence comes from Hydrogenispora ethanolica, assembly GCF_004340685.1. Taxonomy (NCBI): domain Bacteria; kingdom Bacillati; phylum Bacillota; genus Hydrogenispora; species Hydrogenispora ethanolica. Next base: position 59,195 of record NZ_SLUN01000005.1, read on the forward strand.
GCTGCTGCGGTTGCAGGAATTGTGGCGGATCCCGTTCGTCCTGGTCACCCACGACGCGGCCGAGGCCGAAAAGCTGGGCGACGTCATCCTCTATATGGAACGGGGCCGGATCCGGGAGCGTTCCGGCGTGAGCTGAGGGACGGGAACGGGATTACGGCGGCGGATAAAGTTGTTGCGGCGGCGACCGCCACAGCCTCTTTGGGGAAGCGAGAGACTGCGGCACTGGCCGCCGCAGTTTTTTTGAGACCTGGCGCGGCTGTTTTCGGGAGAGAAACCGGCCGGGTCAGACTCCGAGCATCCGGCAGGCGGCCACCAGGACCATCAGGGCCAGCATCAGGCCCAGGCTGAGCCGGTCCGCGGCGGCGCTCCGGAAGACCGGGCGGCTGCGCTGTTCGGTATAGCAGCGCGCCTCCATCGCCAGGATCAATTCGTCGGCCCGCAGGAAGGTCTCGCGCAGCACCGGCCAGGCCAGACTGGTCAGCCGGCGCAAAGGGTTTTTGACCGATTCGATGCTCCGGGCGATCTGGGCTTCCCGGACCGCCTCGGCCTGTTCGAAGAGCAGCGGGACCAGGGCGAAGGTCAGGCTGAACATCGTCCCGATTCGCGCCGCCGGCAGCCAGGGCAGGGGGTGCAGGAACCATAGCAGCCCGTTGCGGAGCTCCGTCAGCGGCGTGGTGGCGGCCAGCAGCAACGCGGCGGCCAGGACCGCCATGAGCCGCCAGTCGAAGAGCAATCCCGCCGCGAAACCGGCGCGGGAGAACCCCCAAAACCCCGCCTCGCCCTCCGGATGCCCAAAAGAGCGCGCCGCGAGGATGAAGGCGAATAACCAGACGAAGCGGCGCAGCTCCCGGAGCAAGGTAGTCCGGGGCAGGCGGGAACGCCGGAAGGTCCAAGCCAGAAAAAGCGTGACCAGAGCGACGCCGCTCCAGCCGTCGGCTAGCCCCGCGGTCAGGCTGATCAGGATCAGGCCGGCCAGTTTGAAACGGGGGTCCATCCGGTGCAAGGCCGAGTCACCCGGGGTGAAACGAAACAGATTCAGCTCAGCCATGTCATGGTCGCCACCGGGCGCTCCTCTCCGTACGGCCGCTTGATGCCGTACTCCTCCAGGAGCCCCAGCAGAGCGCCGGGCGCTCCCGACGCCACCAACCGGCCGGCGGACAGGACGGCCATCCGGTCGGCGTGGGCCAGGATCTTCTCCAGTTCGTGGGTGACGATGATCAGGGAGTGGCCCTGCTCCCGCAGCCGCAGCAGCTGGCGGAGGATCTGGACCACGCCCGGATAATCCAGCCCGGTGAAGGGCTCATCCAACACGATCAGCTTCGGCCGCATCGCCAGGACCCCGGCGATGGCCAGCTTCCGCTTTTGCCCGCCGGAGAGCAGCTGCGGCCGGGCTTCGGCCAGGGCCGCCAGGTCCACCTGGGCCAGGGCCTCGGCCACCCGCTCCCGGACCTCGGCCGGGGGCAGCCCCAGATTCTCCGGACCGAAGGCCACGTCGGCGGCGACCGTCTCCCCCACGATCTGATTGTCGGAATTCTGAAAGACCAATCCCACCTGGCGCCGGACCTCGGGCAGCCGCCCCGCGATGGGCGCCCCCTCCAGCAACACCTCGCCCGAGGTGGGCAGCAAGAGGCCGTTGAGATGCCGTGCCAACACGGTCTTGCCGGAACCGTTGGTTCCGGCGAGGACCAGCAGCTCGCCCCGGTCCACCGCCAGATGGACGTCCGTGAGGGCGACCGTGCCGCCGGCGAAGATTTTGGTCAGATGTCGGATTTCGAGTAAGCTCATAGGGATCATCCTGTTGCAATGAATTTTGGAACCGCGCGGCGGAGGACGCCCCCGCGGGGCGTACCTGGCGGACCGCTATTGCCCGGAAAGCCTGGCCAAGAGCGAGCGGAGCGGCCGGATCAACAGTATGAGGGCGATGGCCTTGATGACGGTGCCGGGAATGAAGGGTAGCAGCCCGGCGGCCAGCGTCTTGGGCCAGTCCAGTTTCAATGAGAAATGAAGCCAGAGGACGCCCAGGACGAAGAGGACCGTGAATCCGGCCACCACTGCCGTCAGGTCTTTCCAGAGGCAAGGCCGGCCGCGCCGGGCGATGAAACCGGCCAATACCGCTTCGGCCAGATAGCCGAGGAGGAAGCCGCCGGTCGGCCCGAAAAACACCGGCAGTCCGGCCGCGCCGCCCGCCAGGACCGGCAGGCCGATGAGGCCCAGCAGCAGGAAGAAACCGACGCTCACCCCGCCCCAGGCGGCCCCGAGCGCCAGACCGGACAGCAACACGAAGAAATCGGCCAGCACCACCGGGACCGGACTGAAAGGCAACGGGAAGCTTAAGTAACCGCCGACGATGATCAGCGCGGTAAAAAGAGAGGCGAAAACGGTCGGGCGTAACGATGAATTGGAATCCATGGCGAAGCTCCTTTGCTGATTTTCACAAGCTTTCATTCGGATTTATTGTAAGGGATCGTTCGACGAATGTCAACTTCGAATAAATACCGAAGTTGACATTCGCAATCCGTTGCAAGAGCGCGGGATTTTCGGGTGAAATACCGGATTTACCGGGTAGTTTTCTTTTGGGAATCGCGTATCATGGTAAATATATAAAAAGGATGAAACGGGGAGTTTCCCATGGCCATCCCGGGGCCGACTCCCCCCAATCGCCTGGAGGTTCAGAAAACTTTGAAATGCACAGAATGGGAAGATGAAGCGCGACCCGGCGCCGCCGCATCCGAGAATATTTTTGCAACGTTCTCCGTCGGCGACGAGGCCTATGGGATTCCCATCCGCAAGGTGGCCGAGATTTTGCAACATCAGACCATCACCCGGCTTCCCGAATTGCCGGCCTACCTGATGGGCGTCATGAACCACCGGGGGAGGAGCGTTCCCGTGCTGGACATGCGCTTGCTCTTGCAACGGCGCTGGACGGAGGATCAGGCGCCTGCCTGTATCCTGGTGGTGGAGATCAACGGCTTGACTGTGGGAGTGGTGGTGGACCGGTTTCTTGCCATGATGGAGCTTTCCGAGCGGCAGCTCTCCGCCTTTCCTGAGGAGGATGACGAGCCGGGGTTCCGGTCGGTTCCCGCTTCCGGAAGGGAGGGCGAAGAGGTCAAACTGTTAGGGTGGGAAAAACTGCTGGAGAAGGAATGGCCCGTTTTGGCGGCGGTTTATGAGTTGACGCGCGCGTAGAACGGGAAGAATCGCAAATCGTCCCGGGGCGGGCGTATCCTGGCAATTGGCATGGCCCGGCCTTGGCAGAGTGTCAAAAATCGATCGGGGAATTTGCAAAGGGAGTTGCAGATCATGAAATGGTTCAATAATGCGCCGATTGGCCTGAAAATCTTTCTCAGCGTCGCGGCGATCATGGTGATCGCCTTCGGAACCATCGGTTCCTTGAGTTATGCGCGGGTTTCCGCTTTGTTGCAGCACGATATTCAAACATCCTACCGCAATACCGCCAATAACAGCGCCAACCTGGTGGCGTCGCAGATCGACAAGCTCAAGGCGACCATCGAGGCGATCGCGGAGCGCCCCGATATCCGGTCGATGAATTTCGCCGTGCAACAACCGGCGCTGCTGAGAGAGGCGCAACGCATCGGCTGCCTGCGGTTCTCCATCGTTGACTTGCAAGGCAACCTGCTCACCACCGATCGGAAGAAGGGAGCGAACATCGCCGACAAGCCCTATTTCCTACGGGCCAAGCAGGGCGAGACCGCGGTCGGCGGCCCGTCCCTCGCCAAGGTGGATGGAAAATTGATTCTGGTGGTGACGACCCCGATCCGCGACGCCGGCAACCGGGTAGCCGCCGTCCTAAACGCGGTGTTCGACGGGAAGATCCTCACCGACATCCTGCGGCAGATCCGGGTCGCCGACGGCAAGGGATCCGTCTATATGGTGGACCGGGAAGGAACCCTCATCGCCAATCCGCAGCATTATGAGCTGGTGCTCAAACAGGATAACAGCCTGAAAAACGCGGCCAGGGATCCCCGGTTGGGGGCCATGGCCGGATATACGCGGAAGATGATCGCCGGCGGGACGGGCTTCGGATCGTACTTTTTCAACGGCATCACCAAATTTATCGCCTACAATCCGGTTCCCGGCATGGACTGGTTTCTGGCGGTCACCGTCCCGCGCGATCACATATTCAAACCGATCGACGATTTGACATGGCAGCTTCCGGCCATGTTCCTGATCGCGCTGGGCTTCATTCTGGCCGTTATTTACGTCGTGACCCGCTCCTATGTGAGCAGGCCCATCGCCGGCTTGATGGCTGCCGCTGAAAAGCTGGCCCTCGGCAATGTGAATGTCGATCTCCAAGCCGGTTCGGGCGATGAGATCGGTCGCCTGATTCAAGCTTTCAACAAAATGATCGCGAACATCCGCGAAGGGGCCCAAGCCGCCCGGGGGATCGCCGCCGGCGATCTGGCGGTGACGATCCGCCCCAAGTCCGACGATGATCTTCAGGCTTTGAGCATGCAACAGATGATCGATTCCTTGCGGGAACTGATCGACGAGACCCAAAGGCTTACCGGAGCCGCCGCCGCCGGGGAGTTGGCGGTCCGCGGCGATAACGCCAAGTTTCAAGGGGCTTTTGGCGAGATCGTGCTCGGGATCAACCGGATGTTGGATGCGATGGTCGGCCCGTTGAACACCGCCGCCGATTACGTCGAACGGATCGGGCAGGGCGAGATCCCGCCGCCGCTCACCGGGGAGTACCAGGGCGAGTATAATCAGTTGAAGATCAGTATTAACGCCTGTATCAAGGGTTTGGGCGCTTTAACCGAAAGCAACGCCGTGCTGCAACAGATGACGCTGAATGATTACACCCGGCAGATTGCAGGGGATTATCACGGAGTCTATGGCGAGATTGCCCAGGCGGTCAACAAGGTCCTGGCCAAGCTGATCGGGATTCAACAGACTGCCGCCCATATGGCGCAGGGCGATTTCGGCGACTTGGAAGCGCTGCAAAAGGTAGGGCGCCTTTCGGAGCATGATGAGCTGACCCCGTCTTTGACTCGAATGATGGGAACTATCCTGGCCATGGTCCACGAATCGGTGCGCCTCTCAGAAGCGGCCGCCGCCGGAGAGTTGAATGTCCGGGGCGACATCGGAAAGTTTGGGGGCGAATACCGCCGGGTGATCGAAGGTTTCAACGCTACCCTGGACGCGGTGGTGGGCCCCCTCACCGAGGCCGGAGCGGTCCTCGCCAAAATCGCGGTCAACGATTATACGCAGGAGATGAAGGGCGAGTATCAAGGGGTTTTACGGGAGTTCGCCGCGCAGATTAACACGACCCGGGCCCGTTTGCTCAGCGTCCAGGATGTCTTTGTCCGGCTGGCCCAGGGCGATATCAGCCGGTTGGAAGAGTTCCGCGCGGTCGGCCGGCGTTCGGAGAATGACCGGATGATGCCGTCGGCCACTGCGATGATGGAAGCGATCGACGCCTTGATCCAGGAGAGCAATATGCTGGCCGGGGCCGCCGCCAGGGGCGAATTAAAGGTCCGGGGCGATGCGGCCAAATTCAGCGGCAAGTATCAGGAGATCGTCATCGGCCTGAATGGCGCGCTCGACGCGATGGCGCTTCCGATCACCGAAGCCTCGGCGGTGCTGGACGAGATGGCCCGAGGGAGTCTGGAGTCGGTCATGGCCGGGGAATACCAAGGGGAATACGCCCGGATCAAGGAGTCCCTGAACGGCGCCCTCGCTGCTTTCAATCAGGTACTCGGGGAGATCAACAGCGCCGCCGGCCAGGTGGCGGCCGCCTCCCGCCATGTCTCGGCGGGGAGTCAAGCTTTGTCACAAGGCGCCACCGAGCAGGCGGCCACTGTCGAGGAGCTGTCGGCCTCGGTCGCCGAGATCGCCGCCCAGACCAAACAGAACTCCCTGCGGGCGGGCCAGGCCAATGAATTGGCCAATCTGACCAAAAACGACGCCATCCAGGGCAATGCCCAGATGGAGGAGATGCTTGCGGCGATGCAGGGCATCAACGAGGCCGGCACCAATATTTCCAAGATCATCAAGGTGATCGACGAGATCGCCTTCCAGACCAATATCCTGGCCCTGAACGCCGCGGTGGAAGCGGCCCGCGCCGGCCAGCACGGCAAAGGCTTCGCGGTGGTGGCCGAAGAAGTCCGCAACCTGGCCGGACGGAGCGCCAAGGCGGCCAAAGAGACTACCGAACTGATCGAGGGGTCGTTGCGTAAAGCCGCCGATGGCACGCGAATTGCAAGTCGTACCGCGGAATCGCTGGATAAGATCGTGACCGCCGTCACCCGGGCCGCTGATTTGGTACAGGAGATCGCGACCGCCTCCAACGAACAGGCCACCGGCATCGCCCAGATCAATCAGGGTATCAACCAGGTCGCCCAAGTGACCCAGACCAACACCGCCACCTCGGAGGAGAGCGCCTCCGCCAGCGAGGAACTGTCCAGCCAGGCCGAACACTTGAAAGAGATGGTCGGACGGTTCAAGCTGAAGCGCCAAGCGGTGGAGGCGGCGCAGGATCGGGAAGCAACGGACCGCATAACCGTTCCGGACCGCATGGGGAGCATTGGATTCGGAAAGTACTGAACGGCAAAAAAGGAGCCAGGCGGCGGGAGGAAGAACAATTCGGACGAATGCCGTCGGGTATTTTGCAGGGAAAAGCCTTGGCCGTGTTGGCGATAAAAGCGCGAGCGCGCAGCCGGAAGAAGAACGGGAAGTCCAATCAGTAGGTAGTAACAAAGCACCAACGCCTCAGCGTTGGTGCTTTATATTACTTGAACCGGAATTCGAAAAGGACACGCTGTCTCAAACGACGCCTTGTTCGTACATTGCCCGGGCGACCTTCAAGAAGCCGGCGATATTGGAACCGCTCACCAGGTTACCGGGGGAGCCGTATTCCTGAGCCGCCCGGCTGGCGTCCCGATAGATGCCGGTCATGATCGCTTTCAGCTTGGCGTCGACTTCCTCGAAGCTCCAGGAATAGCGCAGGCTGTTCTGGGACATTTCCAGGGCGGAGGTGGCCACGCCGCCGGCATTGGCGGCCTTGGCCGGACCGAAAAGCACCCCGTGCGCCAGGAATTGCTGGACGGCTCCGGGGGTCGACGGCATATTCGCTCCTTCGGCTACCGCCCAACATCCGTTACGAATGAGAGTCTTGGCCGACTCCTCGCTGATTTCATTCTGGGTAGCGCACGGCAAGGCGATATCGCAGGGCAGGGTCCAGATGCCGGAGCAGCCTTCGGTATAGACCGCCGCTGGATGGGCGAGCGCATATTCGCGAATCCGTTTCCGCTCCACTTCCTTCAGGCGCTTCACGGTTTCCAGCTTGATCCCCTCGGGGTCGTGAATATAGCCGTCGGAGTCACTCAGGGCGATGACGGTTCCGCCCAGTTGCTGAACTTTCTGCGTGGCATAGATGGCGACATTGCCCGAGCCCGAGATGACCACTTTGGCGCCTTGGAACGATCGGCCCCGCGCTTGAATCATTTCGGACACGAAATACCCCAAACCATAGCCGGTGGCCTCGGTCCGGACCAGGCTGCCGCCCCAATTCAAGCCCTTGCCGGTCAGGACGCCGGAATAGGACTGGGTGATCCGCTTATATTGGCCGTACAAATAACCGATCTCCCGGCCGCCGACACCGGTGTCGCCCGCCGGCACGTCGACGTCGGCTCCGATGTGGCGGTACAGCTCGGTCATGAAGCTTTGGCAGAAGCGCATGACCTCCCCTTCGGACTTGCCCTTGGGATCGAAGTCGCTGCCGCCCTTGCCGCCGCCGATCGGCAAACCGGTGAGCGCGTTTTTGAAGGTCTGTTCAAACCCTAAAAACTTAATGATCCCCAAATTGACCGAGGGATGAAAGCGCAAGCCGCCTTTGTAGGGGCCGATGGCGCTGTTGAACTGGACCCGGAAGCCCCGGTTCACCCGGACCTGGCCGCTATCGTCCACCCAAGGGACACGAAAGATGATCTGCCGTTCCGGCTCGACGATCCGCTCCAGAATGCCGGCTTTGCGATATTGGGGATACCGTTCCAGCACCGGCTCAAGGGAACCCAATACTTCATGGACCGCTTGATGAAACTCGGGCTCGTGGGGATTTCTCTGAATCACTTGCTACAATAATGGTTGTAATTGCATTCGCGAAACACGCCCTTCATAGAATACTCCAAATGGAAAAAGATAGCTATCTTTTTCATATTGTGAAAATATTTTCAATTTTATTTTATAAACGGTTGATGAATTCGTCAAGTATATAATGGAATCGGGCGATTGTAGTTTTCAAATAATTTTTATAAAGTGAAAATATTAGCCGCATATTAAAAGCGTTGTGATAAACCCTGTCCGAAGGCCAGGGTGAACACAAAAGCTCAGAAAAGCAAGTGATAAAGTCGTTTTTTAGTCCATTGAAAGGATGACTTCCGAATTAGAGGACTTTATCACATGGCTTTTAATGCACTCATTCCAAAACTTCCGTCGGCGCATCATTCACCGGGATTTACGGAGCATGCCGTAGCGACGGCGTGGCGTAGCGCTCAATCGCCAGCCGGGAGCGTGATGGCGACGATCCGATAGCGGAAACGGCCGCCCGGGGCGGCAATTACCACGTCGTCGTGGATCTTTTTCAACCATAGCGCTTCACCAAGCGGCGACAGGATCGAGATGTCCCCGGGCGCGATATTTTTTTCAAAGGGCGCGATCAGGCGGTATTCGGAAACCATCTGGTTATCCAGGTCCTGGATGGTGATTAACGCTCCCAGCACTGCACAGGGAAAAAGCCCCCCGGCCTGGGAATCGTCGACCACCACGTGCGGCAACAATTGGTCAAAAAGCTGCAGATAGCTCTGGAATGACGCTTTAAATTCCTGTTGCTTTTGAGAATCGCCGGGGAGATACTCATAAATTAGTTTGGGCAGATTCTCTTCAAAGTCGATATTGGTTCGCAAAAGTCTTTGAAATTGTTTTTTCGAGACAAAAATTTTTTGATTCATGATATATCTCCTTTCGTCTGAAAATCGGCGGTATGCTGAATCGGTTAAACGCCGCCTGAATATCGGGAATGGAATGGCGAACTCCCTTATAAGACTCGGCGCGGCGGCAGAGCCGTTCTTTGAGCGGATCGTGGGTTTTGAAGGAAAAGGAATAAAAAGCCAATTCATGGAAAAACCCTAAAAAAAGCGGATGGGCATTGCCGTGTAGACAATGCCCATGAATTGGAGTGGCTCGGATGTTCAATTGGGTTCATCATATCATTAAATACAATGGATGTAAATACAGGAATCATCTGGAATTAAATTGAAAAATACCAATTTAATAGCTAAAGCGCCGTTAAATACCGTGAACGCTTGTTCCCCGTAAGTGTCAGGCCGAAGCTCGGTTATCCGTGTAACGGAACGGTTCATCCGGACAGAGTCATTGCGGAAAGTGGCGGAGCAAGGAGCGAGTTGCTCCGCCGGGGCCAGGGCAGCGTTCATTCTGACTTCGCGGCGGCGTCAGGCCGGAACCCCGTTGGTATATTTGCCGCATTTGTCCCCCCAAATGGCGATCACGCGCTGCTCCTGCTTTACCTCGATGATCTCGCAGCGGTTGCTGCAACCGGAACATTCGAAGGTGGCGGGGGTGAATTGCAGGAACAGTTTTTCGAAGCCCCGGAAACGGGAGCTTGCGCCGGTCTTTTGCAGCTGCTTCTTGCCGAGCAGCGCCGCGCCGATGGCCCCCATCACCGCAAAGTGGGGCGGGATCAGGACCGGCGCCTGAAGCGCCCTTTCAAAGGCGGCCTTGATGCCTTGGTTGGCGGCCACTCCGCCTTGGAAGAGGATGAGTTCGGCGATGGCTTTGTCCCGGGCCAGATTGGCCAGGTAGTTGCGGACCAGCGCCTCGCAGAGGCCGTTGATGATGTCCGGTTTGGAGAAACCGAATTGCTGTTTGGCGATCATGTCCGATTCGGCGAATACGGTGCACCGGCCGGCGATCTTCACCGGATGGGTCGCGGTCAGGGCCAGGGCGCCGAACTCCTCGATGGGGATCTTTAACCGTTCGGCCTGATGGTCCAGGAACGAACCCGTACCCGCGGCGCAGACGGTATTCATCGCGAAATCCGCCACCACGCCGTCCCGAACCAGAATGATCTTGGAGTCCTGGCCGCCGATCTCCAGGATGGTGCGGACCGCGGGATAGGCGTGGACCGCGGCGGCGGCGTGGGCGGTAATCTCGTTTTTCACAATGTCCGCTCCCACCATTGCCGCAGCCAGATGCCGGCCGCTGCCGGTCACACCCACCGCGTCGACGGCGGACTCCGGAAGCGCCGCCCGCAGCCGTTGCAAGCCGTCCTGGATCACCTGGAGCGGTTGGCCGTCGTTGCGCAAATAACATTCGAAAACGACCTGATCTTGTGAGTCCAGCCCGACGATGTTGGTACTGACCGAGCCGACGTCAACTCCCAAAAATACGCTGTCCATCATGACCTTCCTTTGCCAATTCTTTGCGGTTGCGCAATAGTTCAATGAAGGCTTCCAGCCGGACCTGGCTGTTGACCCACCCCGCCTGTTCGTCCAGGGATAGCGAGAGGATCGGCAGATCCAGCTCCTCGCTCAGGGTGGGAATGATGGTCTGGGTGACCAGTTCCGGCATGCAGCCGAAAGGCATCACATGAATGATTCCGTCGAAGCCCTGTTCCTTATAGGCGACGATCTGCCCGATGTTCTCCCTTTCATGCCCGCCGATGCTGTATTTCAGGTAGCGATCGGCCTTGCGAAAGATGGAACGGGGCGGGAAAAGGCAATGCTTTAGCCAACTGGAGATATAGCGGTAACGGACCGCTTCCGCCCCCAGCGCCGCCAAGCGGGTTTCCAGCTCATGATTCATGGAGCCTTCCATGACCAAATAGATCTCTCCGACCAATCCCACTTTGAGAATGTCGGACCGGGGCTCCCGATCGATGGCGGCGATGAGCGCGTCGGCCTGCTTCATGCGCAGCCATAACTCCCGCAGGTTGTCGCTGCCGCCGATGAGCCTTTGGATCTCCCGCCAGCTTTGATTGCAGGCGCCGGGGATCATTTCGTAGGGCCGGACCCTGTTGAGCCGTTTTTCATATTTATCCAAAGCCCAGACCATGTGGATCGTCAGTTGCAGCGCGCTCAGGAAACGCGGCAGCGAACGCTGATTGGTCAGGGTTTGCAATTGGCGGTAAAAGCCGGGAAAATCCTCGAAAATGCTGTCGAAGACCAGCACCCGCACATCATACCCCAGGTTGCGCAGGATCTTCTCGCTCAAGGCGCCGAAATAGCCGGCCCGGCAGGCTCCGACGCCGCCGCTGGTCACGATGAGCTCGGCTCCCTGGGCGACGGCCTCCAGGTAGCTGCCGAGAATGATTTTGAAGGGGAAACAGATGAATTCCGGACTGTGTTTGACCCCCAGTGCGACGGTGTGCGCGGTGGGGCGGGGCGGCATGATCACTTCGTGGCCCAGCTTCTCAAAGAGCTTGCCATAGGCGAGCACCGGTCCCATGTGGGGAAAGGTCACTTTCAAACGGCGTGTTCCTCCTTTTTGGCGCTCAGCATATCGCAGAACGCCTCCAGACGGGTCTGCAAATGGCTGTCTTCGGCATGTTCGTCCAAGGAGAGGGAGAGGAACGGCTTTTGCCGCTCGGCCGCCTCCAGGCTCAACCATTTCAGAACCACCGAGTCGGGGCCGCAGCCGAAGGTGCTGACGTAAACGATCCCGTCCAACTCCGGGGCGGCCAGAAAATGAAGCCCCGTCCCAAGCAAGGTGCGGCCGAAGTTCCAGTAGACCGGCCGCCGCAAGGCCCGCAGTCCGCGCTCGATCCGGTCGGTCGGGAGCATCTCCCAGGTGAGGACGGACGCTCCCAGACCGGTCAATTTGGCGGGGATGCCCTTGCTGATCCAGGGGTCGTATAAGTTGTAGGCATATCCCAAGAGGCCGATCCGGAGTTGCGCCGCGCCGGGGGCCGGCCGCGACTCCCGGCAGGCTTCGGGCAGGATCAGCCGCTCCCGGCGGCAACGGGCCAACAGTTGCTCCCAAGCGGCATTGGCCCGCTGCTCGGCCCGGCGCATCCAGCCGGGCGGGGCCAGCGGCTGCCCCGGCAGTTGCAGCATTCGGATGTGGGAACCGTTGCAACTGACCTCGGGGATGAGTAACCGGCCATCGGTCTCACGGATCGCGTATTTGACGATCTCCGGCAAACCGATGAATTTCGGGCAGAAAAAATTGTCTTTGACCCGGCTGTTCATTCTGGGCACCAGGATCAGGTCCACTCCTTGCTCGAGCAGGCTCAGGATGTGGCCCATGAAGATTTTGACGGGAATGCAAAATTCGGGCGGGATCAGCTTACCGCCCCGATCGGCCATGGCGGACTCGCTCGGGGGCGAAAGGACCACCTCCGCGCCGCATTCCATGAGAAAATGCCGCCAGTACGGCAGGTGATAGGCTGCGAATAACGTGTTGGGAATGCCGATACGCACGGGAGTTCATCTCTTTTCTGGCAGAGTGGAATCTTAGGGCCGCCGTTCCGCCGGCGGTCTGAATCGGTGTTTTGTTGGTTATTGTGTAGAAAAAGCCCCAGAAAAATACATCCTTGCGGGAAATCTCCGGCGGGCCGTCATTCTCCTTCCAGCTATGGACAACGCCCGCCGGATCGGCCGGGGTTTATCACAACGCTTTTAAAAAAAGCTAATTAATTTTTCATCCGATTCCGAAAAAGATGGTGTAGGGTATCTCCCGGTTTGAATAAAGGAGTCGGCACAATCCACAAACGACAGTATCCGAAAGGTAATATTGGTTCGCGCCGATATTACCTTTTTTTGCGATAAGCGGTTTGGGAAGGGAAGGTTTGAGGAAATCGCGGACCCAGGGCGTTTGAAAACCGGAACGGATTCAAAAGAAAAACAAGGAGGTTTCGAGAAATGTTGCCCAAGAAGATCGCAAGTTCCTTATTTTTAAAGACCATGCTGCTGTTGAATGCCTTCGTCATCATTCCGGCGCTGGTCATCTTCGTCTTTGTCAATCTCATCGTCACCTCGTCCATCAAGGAAGAGATCCAAAAGAATCTGGCGATGGTCACCAGCGAGAAACAGAGCAAACTGAACTACCAGTTGACCAACATGGAAAACCTCGCCCAGACTCTGGCCAACGACCCCTTTGCCAAGGAGTATTTTCTGGCGCTGAAGCAAGGCAGGGCAGATGCGGCCAAACGGCGGCAGCTTGCCACCTTTTTAGAGGGGGAGGTTCAGAAAGGCCAGGGCCTCTACGAAAATATGCTCTATTATTACGATGGCAAAGCCGCCGTGGACGGCATCGGCGGAAAGTCTGACAACAAAACGACGGATCAAAAGACGACCCAGTTTGGCGTGGTGCGCGTCTCCCCCACCACCGGGCGGCCGGTGATGGTCAATTACATCGCGGTCAGCGGCAATGATTTTCAGACGCTCTACGTGTTCACCATGGCGATCGAGCTCGGGAAAGTCGCCGAACAAATTATCGCGAATGGCCAGGAGCAGACGGTCAAGACCATGATCGTCAACGGCCAGGGCCTGATCATCGCCTCCGAAACGGCGGATCAGATCATGAAGCTCAACCTGAATGAAGCCGGCGCCGAGACCGCGCGCTTCTTCCGCAACATGTCGATCCGGGACTCGGGCGTGGACTTCTTGACCATGGACGGCCGGAAATACCTGGCCGCCTATGCCAAAGACGCGGCCCGCGACTTATACCTGATCTCTTATACCCCCATCTCTCAGTACACGCAAAAGAGCAACCAGCTGGCGCTGGGATTTCTAATCCTGCTGGGCATCAGCGTGGTGGCCGGTCTGCTCATCTCCTATTTCGCGACGCGGCGCATGCTCATCCAGCCGCTGCAGCGCCTCACCGCCGCCACCGAGCGGATGGCCCTGGGCGATTGCGACATTCAGCTCGATATCCGGAGCAAGGATGAGATCGGGGTGCTGGCCAACTCCTTCACCGTCATGGTCGACAACATCCGCGAGGGGGCCCGGGCCGCCGAACGGATCGCCGCCGGAGACCTCGGCCTGCAGCTGGAGGTGAGATCGGACCGGGATCTGCTCAATACCAATCTCAACGAGATGATCCGCAATATCCAATCGGTCATCGCCGACATCAACATGCTGTCGGAAGCGGCCATCGCCGGGCAATTGTCGGTGCGGGCCGACGCCGAGAAGCATCAAGGCGATTTCCAAACGATCGTGGCGGGAATCAACCAGACGCTGGACGCGGTGATCGATCCGCTGCACGTGGCGGCCGATTATATCGAGCGGATCGGCCGGGGCGAGATCCCGGAGCAACTGGAAGCGGAATACCAGGGCGATTTCAATAATCTCAAAAACAGCATCAACGCCTGCATCGAGGGCCTGGGCGCCTTGACCGAGAGCAATGCCGTGCTGCAGCGGATGGCCCAAAACGATTACACTCAGAAGATCGAAGGCAATTATCAAGGCGTATACGACGAGATTGCCCAGGCGACCAACGGCGTCATCGACCGGCTGAACAACCTGCAACGGGTCACCGCCAACATGGCCGACGGCGACTTCGGCGACCTGGAGGAGCTGCGGCAGGTCGGCCGCCGCAGCGAAAACGACCGGCTGATGCCTTCCCTAATCCACCTGATGGAGACGGTCCTGGAGATGGTCCAGGAGTCGGTGCGGCTCTCCGAGGCCGCTACCGCCGGGCAGTTGGACAGCAGGGGCGATATCCGGAAGTTTGCCGGCGAATACCGCCGGGTGATCGAAGGCTTCAATGCCACCCTGGACGCGGTGGTGGCCCCCCTCACCGAAGCCGAAGCGGTCCTCGGCAAAATCGCGGTCAACGACTATACCCAGGAGATGAAGGGCGAGTATCAAGGGGTCCTGCGGGAGTTCGCCGCGCAGATCAACACGACCCGGACCCGTTTGCTCAGTGTCCAGGATGTCTTTGTCCGGCTGGCCCAGGGCGACATCAGCCGCTTGGAGGAGTTCCGCAGGGTCGGCCGGCGCTCGGAGAATGACCGGATGATGCCGTCGGCCACCGCGATGATGGAAGCCATCGACGCGCTCATCGGGGAGACCAATATGCTGGCCGGGGCCGCCGCCAGCGGCGAATTAAAGGCCCGGGGCGACGCGGCCAAATTCAGCGGCAAGTACCAGGAGATCGTCATCGGCTTGAACAGCGCGCTCGACGCGATGGCGCACCCCATCGCCGAAGCCTCGGCGGTGCTGGACGAGATGGCCCGGGGGAGCCTGGAGTCGCTCATGGCCGGAGAGTATCAAGGAGAATACGCCCGGATCAAGGAATCCCTGAACCGCGCCATCGACTCCTTCAACCAGGTCCTGGGCGAGATTCACATCGCCGCCAATCAGGTGGCGGCCGCTTCCCGCCAGGTCTCCTCCGGCAGCCAGTCTATGTCGCAGGGCGCCACCGAGCAGGCGGCCACCGTCGAGGAGCTGTCGGCCTCGATCGCCGAGATCGCCGCCCAGACCAAGCAGAACGCCCTGCGGGCGGGCCAGGCCAATGAATTGGCCAATCTGACCAAGGACAACGCCATCCAGGGCAATGCCCAGATGGAGCAGATGGTGGCGGCGATGACCGGCATCAATGAGGCCAGCACCAATATATCCAAGATCATCAAGGTGAT
Organism: Hydrogenispora ethanolica; assembly: GCF_004340685.1. Lineage (NCBI taxonomy): Bacteria > Bacillati > Bacillota > Hydrogenispora > Hydrogenispora ethanolica. The sequence continues at coordinate 74,814 of NZ_SLUN01000005.1, forward strand.
CGACGAGATCGCCTTCCAGACCAATATCCTGGCCCTGAACGCCGCGGTGGAAGCGGCCCGCGCCGGCCAGCACGGCAAAGGCTTTGCAGTGGTGGCCGAAGAAGTCCGCAACCTGGCGGGGCGAAGCGCCAAGGCAGCCAAAGAGACCACCGAACTGATCGAGGGTTCGCTGCGCAAGGTGGCGGAGGGTACCCAGATCGCCGGCAATACCGCCGAATCGCTGGACAAGATCGTGACCGCCGTCACCCAGGCCGCCGACCTGGTGAGCGAGATCGCGGTCGCCTCCAACGAACAGGCCACCGGCATCGCCCAGATCAATCAGGGCATCAACCAGGTCTCCCAAGTGACCCAGACCAACACCGCCACTTCGGAAGAGAGCGCCTCGGCCAGCGAGGAACTGTCCAGCCAGGCCGAACACTTGAAAGAGATGGTCGGACGGTTCCGCTTGAAAGGCGGCGCCCGGACGGAGCAGGCGGCCGAGTCGGACAGCCGGCCGGCCCCAAAAGCCCGATCCAAAAAGCCGGACCTCGCCGGTTCGAGCGAATTCGGCAAATATTGAACGGAAAGCCCGGGAGCCTCTCCCGGGTTTTTTTAATACCGGAACCGGCGGATGAATGTCAGGGATGGAAGCCGGGGATGCTTCCTCAAGGTTCGGGGAAGCATCCCCAAAGCTTGTCGATGCTTCCCGAAGCCTCCGTCCTCTTTCCCGGAGGTTTGGGGAAGCATCCCGAAGCTTTGGTCCTTTATCCCGGACTCCTCGGGATGGTTCCCGAAGGCTTCGGGATGCTAGGATGATCCTCGGGGAAACAAGGATCGAAGGATCCTCTGAAAGGATCATGGGATCCCTTACAAGGATGAAGACCATACCTTACACGGATCATGGCATCCCTTACAAGGATCGCAGGATCCTTTGAAAGGATCGAAGCATCCCTTACAAGGATGGCTTTCATCCTAACAAGGATGGAGAAGATCCGAGTTGGACGGAAGACCATACCTTACATGAGGGAAGCCCAACTGATATATTAGGGGGCACAATATCCCCGGTCCCGCCCCAATGTTGTCAAGCTATCGTGGGATAAAATGGAAGTGTATTTTATGACAAGCTACGAACTCCAAAAGCGACCTCTCTCCCGGCCTCTCCCCGGCGATGCTGATTTCGAAGAAGATATTCGACGGGGAGAGGTGAATCGCCCAAAACTCGGGCCTATCTTTTAGGCCATCGCTGAGACTTCCAAGAGGCCCAAATTTCAAGCTCCGTCATCCCTCTCCGCTGAATCCGCTTCTTTGAATCACATCGTCGGAGAGGGCCGGGGTGAGGTCGTTTTTAGGCATCTCAGATTTTTCTCGTATTCATCCTCGTGTACTGGGCGGACAATGTTTCATCCCATAATATGTAATTATCGCTTGACAACATTGACCCTCGCCATTCCCCAATGGAAATGTGGATAAGCCGCAGCGAGGGAATGGTGTTTTTTCCGCCAATCCTTCCATCATCTGGTCCCGATGAATGAAAAAGGAAAATTGTCAAATGTCGCGAAAGATCTAAGGGCTTGCGCGGTGATGATTTTTTGAAGGTGATGCCATGCGACTGATCACCAAGATCACCATTTTTTTCGGGATCATCGTCGTCATCCTGATGACCTCGGTTTTCCTCTTCACGCAATACTTCTTCCAAAAAGAGCTGGAGGCGCAGGTCGAAAACTCGCTCCGGGTTACCTACGAGAGTTTTAAACTGACCCTGGCCAATATTATCCGGGAGCAGCAGAGCAAGTCATCCACCCAGACCAAGCGGGACATCATCTCGCTGGCCACCAAAGACCGCTTGGAAGCCATCCTCCATTATTATCTGATGCTGGCCGCCAATGACTATAACCTGGATCTGATCGAGGTGGCCGATCCGGGCGGCCGGTTGTTGGCGGATAATCACCGTTCCTATGAAACCATGGGGGTGCGGATCCCCATTCTCAAATCCGCCGCCGCTTCCGGCCGTTCTTATCTTACCCGGCGCGGGGAGCGGATTTATCTGATCACTACCACACCGGTGGTCTTCGACCAGCAGCGGGCGGGTTATCTCAACGTCGGGACGCAGTTGGATCAGGATCTGGTGAACGATTTCTCCTCCGTGCTCCACGTGCGCTTGCTGTTCTTCGCCGATTCCCGGTATTTGATCGGCAACATTGCGCCGCTGGACCTGCCGCCCCCGGCCCGCGACCGCTTGGGCCGCCATCCCGGCCGGACCGTGTTCCTGCCCGGCAGCAAACTGCGGACCACCCAAGCCGACTACATCTTCGCCGGTCTCCGGACCGACGGGAGCTTTGACGGAGCGGTGGCTCTGGTCAAGGACCGGAGCGAAGTGCGGGCCGCGTTGCTCCGGATGAACCTGTCGCTCTGGCTGATCGTCGGTTTCGGCTTGGTCTTCGGCTTCATCGGTGCCAACCAGCTGGCCCGGAATATCAAAAAATCCATCTTCGGCATGGAACCGTACGAGATAGCCGCGCTGCTCGATCAGCGAACGACCATCCTCCAATCGACCTTTGAGGGGATTATCGCCCTCGACCAGCGCGGAACGATCACCTTGGTCAACCAGGAGGCCGAGCGCTTGTTGGCCCCCACCTCCGACATTGTCGGCCGGCCGGTGCAGAACTACTTCCGGGAATTGGACACCCAGGAGTTATTCTCCTCCGGACAGTCCATTTATAACAAATACCAAGTCATCGGCGAAACGGTGCTGGTCTATAACATCATCCCCATTCAGCGGAAGAACGCCATTCTCGGAGCGGTGATCACCATGCGCGACCTGACCGAGTTCCAAAAGGTCGCCGAGGAACTGATGGAAGTCAAGAATTACACCCAAGCCTTGCGGGCCCAATCCCATGAATTCATGAATAAAATGCAGTCGGTCTCCGGCCTGATCCAACTGGGCAAGTACGAAACCGCCCTGACACTGCTGCATGAGGCCACCGAATCACATCAGGATCTGATCTCGTTTTTGGCCAAAGCCTTCGCCGCCTCGGCCGTCTCCGGGATCCTGCTGGGCAAGTTCAACCGGGCCAAGGAATTAAACATTCAGTTCGGGATCAAACGAAGCAGCTACATTCCGAAGCATATTGTCCTGCCCGACCACGAGCTGGTGTGCATCGTCGGCAATCTGGTCGAAAACGCCTTCGAAGCGCTCCAGGAGAGCGCCCAAGCGCGCAAGGAAGTGACGATCAAGATTCATCCCAGCGCTAGGTTCCTGCGAATCATCGTCTGCGATAACGGCCCGGGCATCCCCGCCGCGATCCGGCGGCGTATCTTTGAACGGGGTTTTACGACCAAAAAGGGGTTGAATAAGGGGAATGGACTCAGCCTGGTCCGGCAGTCGGTGGAGAACCTCAAAGGGACCATCGGGTTGCGCTGCTGCGGCGCAACAGTCTTTATGGTGAAGATCCCCTTGAAGGATGGAGGTCAACCGGTTTGAGAAAGATCAGCGTGTTAATCGTCGAGGATGACCCGATGGTCATCGAGATTACCCGGGAGTTTCTCAAGGAGGAAGCGGATTTCGTCGCGGTCGGCTCGGCCCGTTCCGGCCAGGAGGCGGTCCGCCTGACCCGGGAACTCGCCCCGGAACTGATCCTGCTCGATAACTTCCTGCCCGATTTCAACGGCACCGCGGTCATCGAACAGATTCGAACCTTCAATAAAACCGTCGATTTCATCATGATCACCGCCGCCAAGGAAGTCCCGCTGGTTCAAGAATGCTTCCGGCTGGGGATCCGCGACTATCTGATCAAACCGTATCTGAAACAACGGTTTTTAGAATCCCTGCAACAGTATAAACAGTTTTTGACCGCACTCAACCAGTCGGAGGTCTCCCAATCGGATCTGGACCGGATCGGCGCCCGGCAACGCCGCGCCGTCGCCCCCAAAGGATTCAGCCCGTTGACGGAGGAAAAAATCCACGCGATTTTAAAAGCCCAAAAGAACGGGATTACCGCCGAAGAACTGGCAACCGCCGTCGGGATTACCACGGTCTCGGCCCGGCGCTATCTCAAACTGCTTCAAGAACAGAACAAGGTCGAATACGACCTCATTTACGGGAAACAAGGCCGCCCGACTTATCTTTACCGGAGCGCTGAAGAATAGTTCCGGATCTCTTCCACCAGCCGGTTCCGCCGGGCATATCCGTCGAGAATCGGCCGCAAGGCCTTTTGAAACGCCGCGCCGTCCACCTCGTTGAAGCGGCAGCCTTCCCGTTCCAATTGGCGGAGGCATTTCGCCTCGAAACCGGGCCATAAGCCACGTTGGAAGGAGACCGACTCCCGGGCCGCCTCTCGCAATATCGTCTGCTCGGCCGGGGTGAGCTTGGCCAAGGAGCGCTTCGAGAATATCACGACCTCCGGGATGGAACTGTGTCGGTCCAAGGAATAGTAGCGGGCGGCCTGCGAGTGGCCGGACGTCGCGTAACTCGGGATATTATTCTCGGCGCCGTCAATCACCCCGGCCATCAAGGCATCCTGAACCTCGGTATAATCAATGGGGACCGCCACCGCCCCCAGATATTCGACCATCTTGATCATGGCCTGACTGGGTTGGACCCGGATCTTTAAACCCCGCAAATCTTCCGGCCGGTAAATCGGCCGCTGGCGATTGTAAAAACTACGGTACCCCGCCTCCTGAAAACACAAACCGATCAAACCGTGGCGGGAGAGTCCCTCCAACAGCTCGGTCCCGATCGTTCCCTCCAACACCTGCCATTTATGACGGTTATCCAGGAACAGGTAAGGCAGCATCAAGATCTCCAGTTCGGGCGCAGTCTCGGCCACCTGGGAGACGCTGACCCGGGCCATGTCCAGCGCCCCCAGCTGGACCATTTCAACGGCTGACTTTTCCGTCCCTAATCTGCCTTGCGGATAAATCACGATCTCCACCCGGCCTTTGGTCCGTTCCTTCAAGCGTTGGGCCATATATAAAACGCCTTGAATGGTCGGATAGTCAATCCTGTGAACATCGGCACAGCGCAGCAAGACCCCGGATGGGGCCGCGGTCAATCCCCAATCGTTGCAGCAGAGGAAAAACATGATCAGAATCATCCGGAAGCGATGCTTCAAGGTCCCCTCCCCCATGGTTTCCATTGGTTTTTTATGACGATTTAGTGGTCCTCTCAGGCATGAGCCGAAGGTCGCATGTCAAGAGTCGAAGGTCGCATGTCGAAAGTCAAAAGTCAAAGGGCAAAGAGCTTAAAAGTTGAAATGCCAATCAAGTTTGAGGATTTCTCATAGATATGAGTGTTTTTTGACCTCGGATTTCGGACTTTAGACTTTAGACTTCGGACTTTGGACCTTGGACCTTGGACTTTAGACTTTGGACTGAATCGTTACGTTTTTTTTATGTTTTTTAGTGTTCTTATTTTTGAAACCAGGCTTCGATGGAGATTTCGTTAATAAATTATTAACGGTTTGTTTATCCGATGGATACTTTCATTCTACCATAAAATGTCGGTCCCACCAACTTTCGGAACGTTGAAAAAAGTTTTGGCGTAAAGCATTCGTGGTAGCGCGGCTGCAGATGACTTAGCTGACGGAAATGATTGGATTTTTGTCATCTGGAAAGATGTCGCAATGAGTTCGAAGCGCACTAAAAAACGGATTACCATAGCGATAGCAAGGGAGGAATTCAATTTGCAGACTTCAAGCTCGGCCCCGGTCCGTTCCCCGGAAACCGCCAGGAGCTCCCCGCTCGGGCAATTCCTGCTGTTCATCCTCAACGGGCTGATGACCGTCACGGAGACGGTCGGCGCCATCCTGCTGGCGATCATGACCCTGATCATCACCTGGCAGGTGATTGCCCGCTTTCGGATCATTCACATCAACTCTCCCTGGACCGAGGAGGTCGCTCTGATGATGCTGGTCTGGTTCGGCATGACCGGCGCGGCCATTGGAATTCGCACGCATAGTCATATCGGAGTGGAGTTCGTCACCAATCTGTTTCCGGTCAAGGTCCAACGGCTCTTGGCCATCCTGGTGGGCCTGCTGATCATGACCTTCTCCATCTTTCTGTTCATTGAAGGCATCGCCCTGGCGCAAGGGTGCTGGAACGATCGGATGTCGGCCACGCTCTTGCCGCGCGGCGTCTTTGTTTATCTGGCGGTTCCGGCGGCCGCTTTTTTGATGACCCTGTACTCAGCTGAATCCGTCGTAAGGCTGATTTTCTCCATGGGAGGTAATCAAGATGAACTTTGACCCCATTGCCATCACGATTTTGCTCGGGACGTTCGCATTGCTGATCATGATTCGGACCCCGATCGCCTTTGCGCTGGGGATCGCCGCGGTGGCGGCAGCGCTTTACCTGGAATTGCCGCTGCTCATCGTCGCCCAGCGGATGGTCTCCGGCCTCGAATCGATCTCCTTGATCGCCATCCCCTTTTTCATCCTGGCCGGGCAGATCATGAGCGAGGGCCGGATCGCCGAGCGCCTGGTCAACCTGGCCAGCCTGTTCGTTGGCAGGATCCGCGGCGGCCTGGCGATGATCAACTGCGTTGACAGCATGTTTTTCGGCGGCATTTCCGGATCGGCGGTGGCCGACGTCTCCAGCCTGGGTTCGGTGATGATCCCGGCCATGCAGCGGAAAGGCTATACTAAGGACTTTGCCATCGCGCTCACCGTAACCACCGCGGTTCAGGCGGTCCTGATCCCGCCCAGCCATAATATGATCATCTATTCCCTGGTCTCGGGCGGCGTCTCCGTCGGCAAGCTGTTCTTAGCCGGTGCTCTCCCCGGTTTTCTGCTCGGCCTGGCATTGATGGTCGCCAGCTACATTCTGGCGGTGAAGTATAATTTCCCGCGCGAGGAGTGGGTCGGTTTCCGGAAAGCGGTCAAGATCTTCCTGGACGGCCTGCTTTCGGTGGGCGTGGCCATCCTGATCATGGGCGGCATCATTTCCGGCTTTTTCACCGCCTCCGAGTCGGCGGCGATCGCGGTCCTCTATGCGTTCGTTCTTACCTTCTTCGTCTATCGCGACATTCCGCTGCGGCGTTTCGGTAAGATCCTCAAGGACTCGGTCAACACGGTGGCCATGGTCTTCCTACTGATCGGGACGTCCAGCGCCTTCGGCTGGATGATGACCTACCTCGGCGTGCCGGGCGCGATCGCCAACTGGATGCTCTCCTTATCGAACAATAAATATGTCATTCTGACCCTGATCAACCTGTTTCTGCTGTTCATCGGGATGATCATGGATATGGCCCCGGCCATCGTCATCTGCACCCCGATCCTGCTGCCCATTGCCAACCAGCTCGGGGTCGATCCGGTGCATTTCGGGGTGATTCTCATGTTCAACCTGGGCATCGGCCTCTGCACTCCGCCGGTGGGGAATGCGCTCTTCGTGGGGTGCGCCGTGGGCAAGGCCAAGATGGAAGAGGTCTTCAAACCGTTAATGGTCTGCTATCTTCCGATGATCGTCATTCTTTTCGTGATCACCTTTTTCCCGGATATCGCGATGTTATTGCCGAGACTATTCATGAAATAAAGGGGGTGTGCCGCGAAAGCCTGCGGTTGTTCTGTCGGTCTGCCTAAAAAATCATTTGAGGAGGTAGGAAAGTTGAAACGGAACAAACTTGTCATCCTTTTCCTGGTCGGTCTGTTGCTCGTCACCACCTGCGCCAGTTTGCAGTTGAACGCGGCCGCGCCGCGGACCCTGAAACTGGCCGAGGTCCATCCCCAGGGCTACCCCACCGAGTTGGGGGATGAGAAATTCGCCGAGCTGGTAGCGGCCAAATCGAAAGGGAGGCTTAAGATCCAGGTCTATTTCGGCGGGCAGCTCGGTTCGGAGAATGATGTGGTGGAACAGGCCAAACTGGGCGTCATCGAGTTCGTCCGGGTCTCCACTTCGCCGGTGATCTCGGTGTATAAACCGATCGGCGTCTTCTCGATGCCGTTCCTTTTCCGGTCGCAGGAGCATCAGTGGAAGGTCCTCAAAGGCGAGGTCGGCCAGACGTTCCTCAAAGGGATGGAGAGCGTCGGATTGGTGGGGCTGACCTATTTTGACGGCGGCGCCCGCAATTTCTACGCCACCAAAGAGCTGAAAAGCGTCAACGACTTGAAGGGCCTGAAGATCAGGGTCCAACCGAGCCCGATCATGGTCAGCATGATTAAGCTGTTGAATGCGACCGCAACGCCGATCGCTTACGGCGAAGTGTACAGCGCCCTTCAGACCGGCGTGGTCGACGGCGCCGAGAATAATGTGCCGAGCTGGGTATCGGCCAACCATTACGAGGTCGCCAAATATTTCATTAAGGACGGGCATCTGCGACTGCCGGAGCTGCTGATGGTCAGCAAGAAATTTTATGACGGCCTGAGCAAGCGGGATCAGAAGATCCTCCGGGACGCGGCTAGGGAAGCCACCGAGTTCCAGATCAAAGCCTGGAATGAGAGCGAATCCAAATACCTCGAACAAGCCAAGGCCAAAGGCTGCGTCATTCACGAAGCCAATGTCGCCGAATTCCAGGCGGCGGTCGCCCCGATGTACGATATGCCGGAGTATAAAGAGTACAAAGTCTGGGTCGACAAAATCAAAGCGGTGAAGTGAAGGCAGTCGGGGTTGAAGTCCAAACCCGGAGGGGAGACATTCGCCCGGCGAGGGCGAACCTTGCCTGCTAGCCTGAATTAGTCTCAAGGGACGCCGGACCGGCCTTCGTGGCCGCTCCGGCGTTCTGGTGTGCGGATCCGGGTGGAAAGCGGGATTTCGATCGCGCCAGGCCGGAAAAAACAGCCAAAAAAAGAGGTTTTACCAGCCGCCCTCCTGAAATATATTTTAGATGCACCGATCGTCAACCGGGTTGTCGTTCGGCATCATCCCAAAATGGGCGCGCTGGAGGAACCGATGGCCAGGATTACGAAGCTTTTGGTGGTGGCGATCAGCCTTTTTTTAATGGTAATGGTGGGAACGGGCAGCAAAGCGCAGCCCGATGGCCCGGGCAAGCTGGTCCGGGCCGATGCTTCAAAAGAGGTGCGGGCCTGGCTGAACCGTTGGGCGATTCAATTCCCGGGCTATGGAACAGCCTTGGCCGCGGCGGCGCCTTTGCCGGAACCGGCGGCCGCGCCTTCGCCAGGACCGGCACCCGGGCCGGCGGAACCACCCGCCGCGATGCCGGAGCCGAGTCCGGCGATTCCGCTCCCGACGCTGCCGCCGACTCCTGGGCCGGCGCCGGAACCGGCGATTCCACCGGAGGCGACGACCAGGACGCCTGTGAAAGGGATTTATCTGACGGCCTGGATGACCGGGAGTTCCCGCTTTTTGGACCGGATCGTGCAATTCACGCGACAGACCGAGATCAACGCCGTGGTCATCGACGTCAAGGATGACAGCGGGACACTCAGCTACCCCAGCCGGGTGCAGCTGGCCCGGGAGACCGGCGCCGACTGGCGGAAATACGATCCCCGTAAAGTACTGCAGCGATTGAAGGAGCATGGGATTTATCCCATTGCCCGCATTGTAACCTTCAAAGACCCGTATCTGGCGAAACGCCGGACCGAATTGGCCGTCCGGAGCAGCCAGGGCGGGCTATGGCATGATTTTAAAGGCCTCAATTGGGTGGATCCCTACAATAAGACGGTCTGGGATTATAACGTGGCGGTCGCCCGGGAAGCCGCGGAATACGGCTTCAAGGAGATTCAATTCGACTATGTCCGGTTCACCAGCGACGGCCCGATCAAGGATTGCCGCTACCCCAGCGGTGACGGTCGGGCCAAGGCCGACGTGATCCGGGATTTTCTCAAATACGCCCGCCGTCAATTGAGCCCGCTGGGGGTCAAGGTCTCGGCCGATGTCTTTGGGTTGACTTGCTCCGCCCGGGACGATCTGGGCATCGGCCAAGTGCTGGAGAAAGTGGCCGAAGCGGTCGACGTGATCTGCCCGATGGTCTATCCCTCCCACTATCGCAAAGGCGAGTATAACTTGCCCGATCCGGACCGTGCCCCTTATCAGACGATCTATCAAAGCCTCACGGACGCCCGGCGGAAGCTGGCCGGGCAAAACCCGGAACGGCCGGTCATTCTCCGGCCTTGGCTGCAGGATTTTTCGTTGCGCAGCCGTTATGGCCGGGCGGAATTGCTGGCGCAGATCAAGGCGGTTGAGGACGCCGGATTCCGGGAGTATATCTTTTGGAATCCATCCAACACTTATGATGTGAATAAATACCGGCACCCTTCCGGGACCGAAGCCCCGCCCCGGTAAGGGGTCCGGTGGCCGCCGCGGCCGGTTCGATGATTCGAAAGGTTTTCGTTGCTTTCAAAAGAATCTTTTGGTATAATAGAAAAGCCCGTAAAATACGGCCCTTTTTCTCTGAACAGCGGCCCTGATCAGGGAATCAGCAGCATTCATGCAGGGGGAGAGATGAATATGAAAACTTACTTGGCTAAGCCCGAGGAGGTTCAGCGCAAATGGTATGTCATTGACGCTGAAGGCAAAACCTTGGGACGTTTGGCAACCGCGGTGGCAACCATCCTGCGCGGCAAACACAAACCTACGTTTACTCCGAATGTGGACTGCGGCGACCATGTCGTCATCATCAACGCCGAAAAGGTTGTCTTAACCGGCAACAAGGCGGAGGACAAGGTCCGTTACACCCACTCCCAGTATCCCGGCGGATTGAAAGCCGCCAAATACGGCGATTTGTTAAAGACCAAACCGGAATATGCGCTCACCAAGACCATCTGGGGAATGCTTCCTCACAATCGCTTAGGCCGGCAAATGATCAAGAAATTGCGAGTTTACCGGGGCAGTGAGCATCCACATGCCGCACAACAACCGGAAGCGCTCGAAATTAAGGCCTGAGAAAAGGAGGAGAAGATAAATGCCACGCACCAAAAAAACTGCTAAAACCGTTTATTATGGAACCGGTCGGAGAAAATGTTCGGTCGCCAAAGTACGTTTGGTTTCCGGGCAAGGAAACGTCATCGTCAACGGCAAACCGATCGGCGATTATTTTGGCCGGAAGATGCTGGAATTGGTCGTCAAACAACCGCTGGAGATCACCAATACCGAATCCAAGTACGATGTGCTGGTCTCGGTTCACGGCGGCGGAGTCAGCGGCCAAGCCGGCGCGGTCCGTCACGGCATTGCCCGGGCGCTCTTGAAGGTGGAGGATGAGTTCCGTTCGCCTTTGAAGAAAGCCGGTTTCCTGACCCGCGACCCGCGGATGAAAGAACGCCGTAAGTACGGTCTGAAGAAAGCCCGTAAGGCGCCGCAATTCTCCAAACGTTAACCGGAATGCGGCAGATTCGACAGCTTTTGCAGGTCGCCATTTTCTGAAGGTGAGTTTGGACTTCGAAATGCTGGTTTCGAAGGGAACGGATTCCTTTCTGAATTTGTGGCTCATTGGTTTGACTCAAACACGGCTTCCAAAGTCGTGTTTTTGCTTTAGGGGGAATCATGAAGCGGGCGTTGATTGTCGGCGGCGGGCCGGTGGATCCCCGGCAGCTCCGCGAGGAATTGGCGCGAAAGCCGGAACTGATCATTGCCGCCGATCGCGGCGGCCATGCCTTGCTTGGGGTGGGCCGGCATCCCCACCTGGCGGTGGGCGATTTTGATTCGCTGCCTGAGGCCGACCGGTCCGCCCTGGCTGCCGCCGGAGTCCGGATGCTTTCGTTTCCGGCCGCCAAGGACGAGACCGATCTGGAGCTGGCGTTGGATTCGGCGGTGGCGGAAGGAGCGGAGGATATTCGCATTCTGGGCGGACTGGGCCGCCGGATCGATCATACGCTGGGCAATATCGGGCTGCTGCTGCGTGCGGCCGAACTGGGCAGCGCGGCGCGGCTGCTCGACCCGGACCATGAGTTGTTGCTGGCCGGTCGCGCCCTCACCTTGCCGGCGCGGCCGGGCTGGGCGCTGTCGTTGATCCCCTTGACTCCCAAGGTATGCGGAGTCCGAACCGGCGGACTGGCTTTTCCCTTATGTGGCGAAGAGCTGTACTTGGCGCGCCCGCGCGGGATTCATAACGAGTTTTGCGCCGCCACGGCAACCATTGAAGTGGCCGAAGGAATCCTGCTGGTCGTCTTGTTTCGGGAGTCGCCCGTCCCGGGATGAAAGGGTGGAATGACGGCCCTGTCAATGTGTTTCGTCAAATTCAAACAAGCCATCCCATTTGACTGAAATTGGCGATTCTGTATATAATAATGGAGGAAGCGCGCCTTATAGCATTTTGATAAAGCGTAAACGGTTTTGTTCGTGAAAAGCGCGGTGAGGCGTTCGCGCTTTTCACTCCAAACCCGTCAACGCTTTGGCAAAATGCTGTATCAATACTGGGGGTGGATCGATGCAGGCGAAGCGAATCGCGGTCAGTATGCCCGAGAGCCTCCTCCAAGAGGTGGACGGGATCGTCCGCCGGGAAACGGGAAATCGTAGCGCCTTCGTCCGCGAGGCGGTGTTGCTGCTGATTGAGGAACGCCGTCAGCGAGAGCGGTTCGAAAAGTACCGGATCGCTTATCAAAAGATGGGCAAGCTCAACCTGCTGCTCGCGGAGGACGGAATGGAAGCTGTTTCTCAAGAACTGGAAAGCTACGAAAACTATCTGGCGAAAAGGGAATAGTGGTTCATGGTCCGTCGCGGAGAGATCTATTATGCCAATTTAAACCCGGTCCTCGGTTCGGAACAGGGCGGTCTCAGACCGGTCCTGATCATTCAGAACGACATCGGCAATACCTATAGCCCGACCACCATCATTGCCGCCATTACTTCGAGGATTAAACGCGCCAAATTACCCACGCATATCGAGATCAGCGCCGACCGGTGTCATTTGGAAAAAGACTCGGTCATCCTCCTGGAGCAGTTGCGCACCATTGATAAACAGCGGTTGAAAGAGCGGATTACGCATCTCGACGAAGAGACGATGGGGATTGTCAATCAAGCGTTGGAGATTAGTTTGGGACTACGCCAATTGAACTAAGCTTTTCATAAAACTGGCAAATCTTGCTGGTTTTATTTTTTTATAGATTTTCGGGACAAAACCCCATCTCGAACCAGCCAGCCTTTTGCCTCCTCTTTCATAGAAAGGGAATGCAATGGACCCGAATATATATCATGGGTGCGCATCAGATAGCATTTCTTTTTCATGAAATCATAGTGGAATGGCTCCCGGTTATGAGTCGGGACATAAGACGTTTTTTATAGTCCTCCCGGACGCTGCGGCGGGGAGGATTTGCTTTCGATCCGCCGGGTTACAATCAAACCGCGGCTTCATCCCCCCCGGTTGCATTCTAACGGAAGAAATGGCGGCTCGGCTATGGGGATTGGATAATTCGGCTCAATTATCGAAGAATATAGAAGAGAGGACGGAGCGGGAGAAAACTTGACCCGGCTATCCAATCATGTTAAGCTAATGATAACGTAACCGGAAATTAAGGGTTTCGATTGAGGGAATTGGCTATGAAAACCTGGAATATCGATTCGGAACGAGCGATGCTGGATTTGGGGGAGCGTCTGGGTGAGCGTTTGCAACCCGGAGATCTCCTTTTTTTATCGGGCGATTTGGGAGCGGGCAAGACTACTTTGACGAAGGGGATCGCTCAAGGCCTTGAGGTAACCGCCGCAGTAACCAGTCCGACCTTTCAATTACGGAAGGGTTACGCCGGACGGATTCGTCTGAATCATCTCGATCTCTACCGGTTGGAGAAGCCGAGTGAGCTTGCCATGCTTGAACCGGACGAATTGTTTGAGGAAGGGGTCACCGTAGTGGAATGGGGCGATCTGCTCAAAGCGAATTTTCCCCATGATCATTTGGATGTGGCCATCGAATACGGGCCGGCGGAGGGAGAACGCCGGGTGACGCTCCGGCCGGCGGGTCAACGCTTTGATGATTTGATAAAGGAGTTATAAATGCTGATTCTGGGGATTGAGACCGCCACTCCGTGGGGGAGCGTCGCGCTCTTGGATGACGACCAAGTCGTACTGGAAGTATCGCTCAAGGCGGGTAAGGGCGGCGGCGAATATCTGTTGGCCCTTTTGGACCGTTTAATCCGTAAAGCCGGGGCGAGCTTGGCGGAGGTAAGGCTGATCGCCGTGGGGAACGGGCCGGGATCCTATACCGGAATCCGGGTCGGATTGGCTGCGGTGCAAGGTCTGGCCGCTGCGTTGCAGATCCCGGTGGCGCAATTTTCCACGCTGCGGATCATGGCGGAGAACGGCCGTGCCGCGGCCGAATGGGTCGCATCCCTGATCGACGCCAGGCGCGGCGATGTTTACGCGGCGCTCTATCAACGCACTCCCGAGGGGCTGCGGGAGATCATCGCTCCCGAGGCGGTAGCCGCGGCGGAGTTTCGGCAAAAGCTGGCCGCTTTGCCGGAAGTGCTGCTCTGTGGCGACGGCGGCAAGAGCTATGCGGAACTGTGGCGTGAGCACGGCAACCTGCGGATCGGGCCGCCGATCTGGGATCGGCCGTTGGCCAGCCAGGCCGGTTTGTTGGGTCTGGCCGCTTGGCGGTCCGGCGAGACCTTGCCGCCGGACCGGTTAGGCCCTTCCTATTTGCGGCGGGTAGAAGCCGAAGTTCGCCTGGAGGAACGGATTCATGGCCATCAGAGTTGAGCCAATGCGCCTGGAAGACCTGGAAGAAGTCATTCAAATCGAGGAAGTCTCCTTTCCCACGCCATGGTCGCGCGAGTCGTTCCGTTATGAGTTGCTGGAGAACCAGCGGGCCATCTATTTGGCGGCCAAGAACGATTATGGCCGGGTCGCCGGTTATGTCGGGATGTGGGTGGTCTTCGACGAGGGGCATATCACGAATTTAGCGACGCATCCGGTCTATCGCCGTCAAGGGGTGGGCCGGGCGCTGCTCGAAAGGCTGTTCGAGGTAGCCCGGGAGAATGGCGTCAAGTATTTGACCTTGGAAGTCCGGCGTTCCAATCTGAATGCTCAGGAACTCTATCAGAAGCTGGGCTTCGTCCACATGGGAGTCCGCCGCAAATACTATCTCGACAATAATGAGGACGCCTTTATCATGTGGAAGGGTCCCATCTGAGAAGCCGGCCGCGGTCGCCCGGACACCCGGTTGCGAAAAAAGTGCTTTTTTCCGCGGGCGGCGTAAACTAAAAGAGCTGTGATTAACCCGGCTAAAAAGCCGGAAGGGTCACAGCGATTGCCTGAAGCAAGTGATAAAGTCGTTTTAAACCTTTTTTACAGGCTGATTTTCGTTTTGAGAGACTTTATCACATGGCTTCTAAAGGGGACAGGATGTGACGGAGTGGCGAAACCATCGATCATTGGGCCGGTAGCGGCCGGGATAGCGATTGCCCTGATCTTCGGCCTTTCCTTCCTGTTCACCAAGGACGCGCTGGCGGTGTTAAACCCTTTTGAACTGTTGGCGCACAGGTTTTCGCTGGCTGCGGTTTTTTTAGGAATCCTCATCGGGTTGCGGGTGATCAAAGTCCGGTTTTCCCGGAGCTTGCTCTGGGACCTGTTGCCGCTGGCGTTGTTCCAGCCGATCCTCTATTTCATCGGCG
This sequence comes from Hydrogenispora ethanolica, assembly GCF_004340685.1. Lineage (NCBI taxonomy): Bacteria > Bacillati > Bacillota > Hydrogenispora > Hydrogenispora ethanolica. Next base: position 90,284 of record NZ_SLUN01000005.1, read on the forward strand.
AGACCTATGGCGTCCAACTTACCTCAGCCTCGGAAGCCGGCCTGTTGATCGGGCTGATTCCGGTGGGCGTATGCATTCTCGCCCCGAAACTGCTCGGCGAAAAAACCGACGCCCGGAACTGGTTTTATGTCTGGCTCTCCGTGGCGGGGGTGGGGATGATCGTCTGCGCCGGTCCGGACGCGCGATTCGGCGCGCGTCTGACGGGCATCGCCGCTTTATCCCTGGCTGTAGTCAGCGCCGCATTATACAACATCTGGTCACGGCGGCTTTCCTGCAAATACGCTCCGGTCGAGATCACCGCGGTGATGATGAGCGTGGGCGCGCTTTTCTTCAACGGCTATTACGGGATGGTGGTGCGGCCCGGCGCCGCTTCGTATTTCAATGCCTTCAGCCATCCCGCGGCGCTGATCGCCCTGTTGTACCTGGGGCTCTTATCCTCGGTCGGCGCTTTTTTTCTGGTAAACTACAGGCTCCATCACCGCTTCCTTTTTGAATCTGACAACCGTGGTATCCGTCGCTGCGGGAGCGCTCTGGCGCGGCGAAAGTTTCAGCTGGCTCCACTTGGTGGGAGGCTGTTGCATTGTGGCCGGAGTATGGAAAGTGAATCGGATTCGGTCATCCGGATTGTAAAAATTTTTTAAAGAAACGGAGGAATGAAACCGGCTCGTGTACAATTAAATATATTAAGATTTCTTTAAAATCTGAAGATGAGGTGACACGATGATCACAACCGGCAACAACTTGGAGCAAGTGCAACGGGATTTGTTAAAGATGGGAAGCCTGGTTGAGGAGACTATGAAAATGGCCATCCAGGCGCTTCGGGAGCAAGACGCCGAACTCGCGCGCAACGTCATCGAACGGGATGATGCGGTTGATAATCTGCAGATCGTGATCGAGGAGGAGATCGAGCGGGCCGTTTCCGCCGCGCCGCCGCTGGGATTCGATCTCAAGCGGGATTTCGCCATGATCAAGATTGTCAACGATCTGGAACGAATCGGCGATTATGCCACCAACATCGCCGAGGTGGTGCTGGAGCTAAAGCAGCAGCACTATCTGAAACCCTTGGTCCATATTCCGCAATTGGCGGCAGTTTCCATGAATATGGTCTCCACCGTTTTGAAGGCGTTTGTCGAAAAGGACATCGATCTGGCCGAAGCGGTCTGCAAAAAGGATGAAGAGGCCGATAACCTGTATGACGAAATCTGTGACGAATTGGTGCGACTGACGGGCCAGGATATGAACCCGCAGCAGGCCTACCAGATCTCCCGTTTCCTCCTGATCGCCGAATGGCTGGAACGGGCGGCCGATCATGCCACCAATATCGGAGAAGAAACCATTTACATCCTGACCGGAAAACGGGTCAAGTATTAAAAGCGTTGTGATAAACCCTGTCCGAAGGCCAGGGTGAACACAAAAGCTCAGAAAAGCAAGTGATAAAGTCGTTTTTTAGGCCATTGAAAGGATGATTTCCGAATTTGAGGACTTTATCACATGGCTTTTAACCCTCCCCCATACCGGTTGATACGACTCCTCCGCGGCAACGCCTGCGGAGGTTTTTTTGTCCAGGCCCGCGCGACATTTGGAAAATTCTCCGAATTTCCCGGGTCCTCCTCAGTCGTATTCCGGCGAATCCCGACATAAGCTTGTAATGATAAATCCATGCCCAGTCCGTTCCGTTCCAATCCCGGTTCTACTCTGCCTTGGTAACCACTTCGATACCATTTGGCGGTCTTTTGTGGGCCGGTTGAGTGAGTAGTTACCGGATGGGCGACGAAGGAAGCCCGGCATCGGAAAAGGGGGAGTTTATTTGCGGCGGAGGTATCTCCTGGCCTTCATTCCTATCCTCGTCCTGGGATGGCTCATGGTCCGTCCGGCGCCGGCGGCGGAGAACCGCTCCATCACCTGCGAGGACGGAGAGGAATTCACCCTGGAGGAGCAGATCCCGGCCGATTCTTCGAATACCCCGGTCGCGACCACGGATAAGATCGTGGTGGATACGAGGCGGTTGCGGCTCGAATTTTACCGCGACAATGTCCTGGTGCGATCCTATCCGGTGGCGATCGGCACGGCCGACACTCCCACCCCGGTCGGCGAATGGCGGGTTATTCACAAAGGGGGGAATTGGGGGGACGGGTTTGGCGCGCGTTGGATCGGAATCAATGTTCCGTGGGGGATTTATGGGATTCACGGCACCAATAAGCCGTATTCCATCGGTTCCAGGGCCAGCCATGGGTGCATCAGGATGCTCAATCCCCATGTGATCGAGCTCTACTCCATGGTGAAAGTGGGTACTCCCGTTTATATCAACGGCACTCTACCGAAAGTCAGTCCCCGGGTCCAGATGAGCAAGAAGAATACCGGCCGGGATATATTGGTGATGCAATACCGCCTGCGCCAATTGGGCTTCGATCCCGGCTGGGCCGACGCCCGGTTCGGAGAACAGATGGAACAGGCGGTCAAACGGATGCAGTACTTCTTCGGACTGACCCCGACCGGGCGAATCACCATGGTGGAGCAGTATTTCCTGGGGATGCGCTAAAGGGAGCGTTTCGGTCTCCGGGCAAGAATGCGGTGCACTCCGGGTGAGTCTAGGCATAACCGGAAGGCAAGGAGTGAAGGGAACATGTTGAGAATCGGTCGCGGCTATCGGGTGGGCCTGATGCTGGTCATCCTCTTTCTGGCCGGATTCGGGCTGGGAAGGCTCTTGTATCAGCCGCACTTTCAGTTGGGGGACCGCAGTATCCGGTTGGACCCCCGGGCCAGAATCCATCCCAAAAAGACATACCATTTAACGGTCTGGGACTATGACCTGCCACTGCAGCGCCAGGAGTACCAGGATTATCTGCGCCGGGCGATCCGCCGCTTTCAGGAGAGCTACCCCAATATCCGGGTCGAACTGAAGCTGCTGGACCTGCTGGATGGGGAGAAGCAACTGGCCCAAGCCCTGCGGACCGGCGATCTGCCCGATGTCTACTGCTCCTTGTACCAGGTTCCGTCGTTCGACTATCGCTGGCAGATTCCGGTGGCGCCGTTTCTGACCCAAGCGGAGTTACGGGTCTTCGATCCGACCCTGGTGAAGATGATGTCCGTGGCCGGATTGCAGTGTTACTTTCCGCGCTGGACTGCTCCGGTGGTATGGATCGGCAACCGTTCCGCGCTGGAGAAGGCCGGAATCGCGGTCGATGCCATCCAGCAGACCGGCTGGACTTGGGAGGATCTGCTGCAGGCTTACGAAAGAAAGCCGGGCGGCTATCGTTTTGCCGCCATCGGCGGCGACAGCGGGTTTCTCGGCCAATGGGTCATGGAGAACCGGCGCCAGTCGGGGAAGGCTGCCATGGCGGCCGGCCTGGAATTGCTGGAGCGTCTGGTCCGCGCCAGAGCGCTGCCGTTGGACTATGCCAGCAATGCCGTCGGCCGTTTCTTGAATGGCAATACCCTGGTGTTGGCCGGCGCCCGGCCCTGGCTATACCAATTTTTAAAGGCGAAGGCTCCGGCCGCTGCGGCGGCGCCCCGGGTGGAACCGGTACTGCTTCCGGGGCCGTACCGCCGCGGCGGCGCGGCATGGCTGCCGGTGGAGAACGGGGTCGTCACGGTATACCGGAACCGGCGCACCCGGGGCGAGGACCAGATCGCCGCCGCCGTCCGGCTGGGCTACTTTTTGAGCACCTATGCCGACAGCCGGCCCTGGCAGGAACTGATGGTCTACCCGGCCGCTGCGGAACCCCGCCGGGATTGGGAGCGCTCCGCCGGACGGGAGTACCCTTTGGGACCGCTCCTAAGCCGGACCGCGCTCGTCAATCAAAACCGGCCGACCGGCGAGAGCCCGGCGGCGCAATCGCTCGACGACTACCTGACCGGCAAAAAGAGCCGGGAAGAGCTGCTGGGGCAATTGGAGGGCGAGTTGCAGGCCGGCAGCTTCTAAAAGCCGCGCCGCGGCAATTGTCCGAAATCAAAATAACGACCAGCGGGCCGGAAGAAATTCCGGCTTTTTGCGTCGGGATGAGGACCCGGCGCGGGAGCCGATTTCGATTCTGCCTGGACCGATGCCAAGGGAGGGGGGCGCGGGCCGCCGCGACCGGCAAGCAATTTGCGCCGCCGGAAGGATAAGGATGCCAATTGTCGAAATATATGGATGAGAAGCTTATCCGGGGTTAACGTGGGAGGCGATTGGCGGATGGAAGCGGCCAAGGTCCTGATTGTCGATTCCGATAAACGAATGGTGGAACTGGCGGTGATCAAGCTTTCCAACGCGGGATACTGGGTGATGACCGCCGCCAGCGGCGCGGAGGGACTGAATAAGCTGCGCGGCACCCCGCCCGACCTGCTGCTGGTCAATCCCGCCCTCGCCGCCGGCGACGGCTACGAGCTGATCCGGGAGGCCCGCTCCCTGCCCGAACTTCGCGGCCTCCCCGTCATCCTGCTGGCCGACCCGCACTTTGACGAAGAGCGGTTCCGGAATGCCGCGGTCAAGGTCGAGGAGATGCTGGTCAAGCCCTTTGCCCCCAAGACCCTGCTGCACCGGGTGAATGCCCAGATTCTCCAGTCCCGGCTGCTGCGGCAGCTGAACCCCTTGACCGTGCTGCCCGGGAAGGTCCACCTCCAAGAGCGCCTGCGCAATATCAACCGCGATGGGGAACGTTTTGACATCATCTTTATCGATCTCAAGGATTTTAAGGTATATAATAAATATTACGGGTTCGAACAAGGCGACCGGGTGATCCGCTTCCTGGCGGACCTGCTCCGGGAGGAGTCGGACCGCCGGCGGGCGGCCGATCCGGAGCTGTATCACCTGGGCGGCGATGATTTCTGCGTCGTCCTGGCACCGGGAGCGGCCGAGGCGTTTTGCGAAGCGGTGAAAGAGCGGTTCGACGAAGGAATCCCCCAGTATTACCTGGAAGAGGATCGAAACCGTGGCGGGCTGGTCGTTTCCAATCGGCAAGGTTTTATCGAGCAGTGGCCGGTGATGTCCATCGCCTGCGGCATCGTCGGCAACGGGCAGCGCGTCGTCCAGGACTGGCTGGAAGCCGAGGCCATCGGGAGCGAGCTCCTGCATTACGTGAAGACCATTCCGGGCAGTAATTACCTGCGGGACCGGCGCCGTTCATAAGTGGGGGCGCTTCCGCCCAGACTATATCCGGATGAAATCCCTTCGCTTTTTCATCATGACCAACCACAGAACGGAAGGTGCTTACGATTACTCAATTTACCTCACCGAAGCTTATCCGCGAAATCCTGGCCCAACGGAATTTTGCGCCCCGCAAAAGCTTGGGCCAGAATTTTTTGGTTGACGGCAATATTCTCGACAAGATTGCGAACGCCGCCGAGCTGGACCCGTCCGACCGGGTCCTGGAGATCGGCCCGGGCCTGGGGGCGCTCACCGCCAAACTACTGGAGCGGGCCGGCCTGGTGGTGGCGGTCGAGTACGACCGCGGCCTATACTCGATCCTGCAGGAGCAGTTCGGGGAGGCCGCCAACTTGCGCCTGAACCATCAGGACTTCATGGAGTTCGACCTGGGCCGGCTGTCCGGGGCGGCGACGGCGAGCGGAACCGGCCGGTGGAAAGTTGTGGCCAATTTGCCGTATTATATTACGACGCCGGCCATCTTTAAGCTGGTGGAGTCGGAGATCGCCTGGGCGGCCATGGTTTTTTTGGTCCAAAAGGAAGTGGCCCTGCGGATGACGGCCGAGCCGGGCGGGAAGGATTACGGCGCGCTGACGGTGATGCTGAATTATTACGGCCGGGTCGAACGGGTGGCGCCCGTCCCCAAGACGGTCTTTTACCCCGCGCCGCAAGTGGATTCGGCCATCGTGCGGATCCGGCCGGTGGCCGATCCGGAACACCGCCGGCTCTATCCCTATCTGCACCGGGTGGTGCAGGCCGCCTTCGGCCAGCGCCGCAAGACGGTGCTCAACGCCTTGCAGAGCGTCGCCGGAGACAAGGAAGCCGGCGGCGCCATCCTGGAAAGCCTGGGTATTGATCCGGGCCGCCGCGGAGAAACTCTGGATGGGGAGGAGTTCGCCGCCTTGGCCAGGGCCCTCCGGGAACGGGATTCCCGTCCCTAGCGGAAGGGATCCGCAGAGAACGGGCGGGAGGAAGCGGCGCGGAATTTTAACCAAATCATCACGGAAATCGGCCGCAATCGGGCTCAAGGATTCGCCGCGGATTGCGATATATAGATCAGAGGGACTGAATCAAGCGAGATATGCCGCCAGGGATGGATTTCCAAGCCACGGGACGGCATGTTTGGAAGGTGTTAAGGATGCATTTTATCAACCCGACCAAGGGCAGGCTCAGTTTCGAACAGGTTTTCCGGGAAATCGCTGCGTATATTCAAGAGGATGCCGAAAGCCGCTACAAGTTGATCGTGGGAACCGATTCGATGCTGCGGGAAGAGGTCTGTTATGTCACGGCCATTATCATCCTGAGAGAAGGCAAAGGCGGCCGGTTTTTTTATGCCAAGGAGAAGGAACGGGCCACCCTCAGCCTCAAACAGCGGATCTTCTACGAGACCTCCAAAAGCCTGGGCATCGCCGCCAAACTGGCTGAAAAGCTGACCTCCCGGGGCATGCACGATCTGGACATCGAGATTCACCTGGACGTCGGCGAGCAGGGCAAAACCAAGGAGATCATCCGCGAAGTGGTGGGCATGGTCACGGGAAGCGGTTTTGACGCGATCATCAAGCCGGACTCCTACGGCGCCTCCAAGGTCGCCGACAAGTATACCAAGTGACCGCCGCCCGGACGCCGTAACCAATTTTTAATCTCCCGCCGGCTGATGCCCGCGACTCCGACCGGACTTCTTTTCGATTGTATACCTGAGGAAATCTTTCAAAATGGTTGACAAACCCCACTTTATCCAGTATAATAATTAGCTTGACATTTTTGGACAACCGTGGTATACTGGCAATGGGATAAATGAAGGAAGGTGAACCATTTGGAGGAGGTCGGTGTTCTCGATCGCATTCGGGAAGACTTAGGCGGATTCGTTGGTGAAGCGATCCGAATCCGGGCCAACCGCGGCCGGAAGAAGATCTTTGAAGTGGAAGGAGTACTCGAGCAGACTTATCCGAAGGTTTTCGTCGTACGCTTCAAAGAACGTCAAATCGAGCGGAGAGTTTCGTACAGTTACGCGGACCTGTTGACTCAGGCAGTCGAGTTGACGGTCGGCGAGAACCGCATCGGAACCTCGCCCCAACCATAGAGAAGCAGAAGCCCGTCTCCGACGGGCTGTTTCTTTGCCCCTGAAAATCTCCGTTGGCGCCCCCATGGCTGCCGCGCTCTGACATATGACCGCACTGAAACGATGGCATTTCCGGCAACCGTTTTTTATTTTTTGACGCAACTCCCGGCCCGCGGTTATCCGCCAAGCGGCGTTGTCACTCTCCCCCAACAGGAAAATCCATTCTTTACGGACCCCGTCCGCCTGCGTCCCAGAGGTAGCATACTCCAAAAGTTCGAGTTTATGCGCGCCAGTCGCTGTCTTATTCCCGGCGGGAGCGGTGGCGGCCGTCGCCCGTGTTGCCTGATTCACCGAAGGAGTTGCTGCATCTCCAAAAGGAGCATCTTGATTCACCCAAGGAACGACGGCAATCGCTGCCACAGTTGCTTGGTTCACAGCGGCAATTGCTTGATCCACAAAAGGAGCAACTTGATCCACAAAAGAAGCAACTTGATTCACAAAAGGAGCAGCGGCGAGCGCCGCCCTAGTTGCTTGAGTCACCGCAGCAACTGCTTGAACCACTCAAGGAGTGACTTGATCGACCCAAGGAACAACGGCAGCCGCCGCCACAGTCGCCCGGTTCCCGGAAGCAATTGCTTCCTCTCCAAAAGGGGCGGCGCCTTGGACCGCGGGAAATGATTCGGCCGCGGCGGCGGCATCCTGCCTCGTGACGGGAACGGTCGCCTTCAGGTGAAGTATTCAATCCGGGCCGCCGGGAAGAACCGGGCCAGCAGGCCCTGGATCGTCTCTTTCAATTGGGCGTACTCGGCCTCGGGGTAGATGTACTTGACCAGCCCGTATTGACCGTATTTGCGGCGGCGGCGGGTCTCGTCCAGGTCCAGGCCGGTGCCGGGGAAGCGTTCCAGGATCACCCGCTTGGCGCTGGCCGTGAAACGGTGGGTGATCAGCTCGAAGGAGAGATCAGGCGGGATCGGATCCAGCGTCCGGGCCAATTCGCGGAACAGCTCGCGATAGCCGGCTTGGTAGCCGGGGTAGATGAAGAGCGGCGCGATGATGAAGCCCAAAGGATAACCGGCCCGGGCGATCCGGCCGGCGGCGGCGATGCGTTGGGCGGCGCTGGCGGTATTGTGCTCGAAACGCCGGATGATCTCCGCCGCGTTGAGGCTGAAGCGGAAGCGGGTGTGGCCGCGGTGCTCCAGCTCCAGCAGGGAGTCGACGGCCGCGAATTTGGTGACCACCCGCATCCGGGCGAATTCGGCCGCGCCGAAGAAGCGGATCGCCTGGGCCAGGGAGCCGGTGAGGTGCTCCACCGCCAGGGGATCGGAGGTGCTGGCCGCCTCGAAGGTGGTGATCCGCGGCGCGTTGGCCGCGGTGATCTCGGCCACCTTCTCCAGGATCGCCTCGGTATTGACGTACACCCGGATATAGGGTTTCTTTCCCAAGTGGGTCTGGAGGTAGCAGTACTCGCAGCCCCCCGGACAGCTGGTGCCCAGGGCGAATTCAAAGTCGGCCGAAGGCTTGCAGGTATCCAGCCGCAGATCGCGCTTGACCCCCACTACCAGCGTCCGCTTGCTCTCGCTATAGCTTTGCTGCGGATTCGCGCCGGGAATGCCGGTCACCCGGTTGTGGGAGCCCGTCATCCGCACCGGAACCCCCTCCGCCTTCATCCGCTCCAGGAGCGCGGCTCCCAAGGGGTATTCGAGGGCGTCCTCCTCAAAAAAGACCCGTTGCGGTTGGAAAAGTTTCATCCTTCACCTGACCATATTTTTTAACGATTCCGATCCGAACCGGTTGCGGCACCGATAGTTTCTCCGGCGGCGGAAAAACTATGAGCGGACCGGTGCGGGCTTCGCCCGTATTGTAAGAATTGCGCCGGGCCGGTATAATAACAATGGGCTCCGCGCGGGGAGCCGGCCCCGGAACCGGACGGGACCGGGCCGGGCTGCGCGCCCGCGGGACCAATCCACAAGCGAATAATGGAGGCGGCACATGAGTGACTGGCGCAGCCTTGCCGCGGAGCGGCTGGGCGGGATCGAAACGATCCGGGACTTTCCGATGTCCCGGTTGACGACTTTTCAGATCGGCGGGCCCATCGACCTGCTGGTTCAACCGCAACATACCGGGGAGCTCCAACGGGTGCTCCAGTTTTGCGCGGCGGAAGGGGTGCCCTGGATGGTGTTGGGCCTGGGTTCCAACCTGCTGGTCCGCGATAAAGGGATCCGGGGGATCGGGATCAAGCTGGCGGGGGAGTTTTTGGAATGGCGGATGGATGGCCCGACGGCCCGCGCCGGCGCCGGCCTGGCGCTGGGCGATCTCTCCCGGGAGACCGCCTGTCTCGGCTGGTCGGGGTTGGAGTTCGCCTGCGGCATCCCGGGGACGGTCGGCGGCGCGGTCTTTATGAACGCCGGCGCCTATGACGGGGAGATCGGCCAGGTTCTGACGGCGGTCGAGGCCTGCTATCCCGATGGCGGCTACGTCCGGCTGAACGCGTCCGATCTGGAGCTGGGCTACCGCTTCAGCCGGTTCCAGCGGGAAAAGGCGGTGATCACCCGGGCCGATTTCGGGCTGCGGCCGGCGGCCAAAGCCGACGCCGAGGCCCGGATCACCGAGCTGACCTGCCAGCGCCAGAGCAAACAGCCGCTGGAGATGCCGAGCGCCGGCAGCGTATTTCGCCGGCCGGCCGGCTACTATGTCGGTCCCCTGATCGAACAGGCCGGGCTGAAGGGCTTCCGGATCGGCGGAGCCCAGGTCTCGCCGAAACATGCCGGGTTTATCGTGAATGCCGGAGGGGCGACCGCGGCCGACGTCCTGGCTTTGATCGAGCACATCCGCAGGGAGATCCGGGAAAGGTCCGGCGTCGAGCTGGTGCCGGAGGTCAGGGTGATCGGCGAGGAATAGATTTCGACTCAAATTTACGGAGGGCGGAGGATCCGGCCCGGCGGCGTCGAAATAAACGGAAGGAAACCCAAGGTAAGGAAGGATCCTCATGAAAAAACGCCTCGCTATCCTGGCTGGATTCCTATGGGTGGCCGTCGCCGGCGCGATTCCGGCCGCGTCCGCTCCGGCGGCTCCGGCCCCGGTTCCGCCTTATGCCGCCGGTCTGGCCGGCACGGAGACCCGCCTGTTGCCGGGCAACTATGATATCTGGTCTTGCGACTGGTCCCCCGACGCCAAACGAATGGCCTTCGCAGCCAAGATGCAGGGCGAGGAGAGCGGCCGCATGCGCACCTGGCTGTGGAGCCTGGATCCCGTCGCCAATCCGGCCGCGATTACCGGCAACGATCCCTACCTCGACTTTACGCCGCGCTGGTCGCCCGATGGCGCCCGCCTGGCCATCGTCCGGCGGAGCACCGCCAGGTCGAATACGGGAACCACCGCCGCCATCTGGCTCCGGGATATGGCGACCGGAACCGCCCACCCCCTGACCCAAGGGGGGAACGACCGCGATCCTTCCTGGTCCCCCGACGGCTCGCAGATCGTCTTCAGCCGGGCCATCGGACCCTTCCGGGCCCAACTGATGATCGTCAATGTGGCCGACGGCGCCACCCGGGTCCTGGCCGGCGGCGACAATGAGATCCTGACCAATCCGTGGTGGGGCCGGGATGGCCGGATTTACTTCACGCGCATCCGGCCGGTCACCAAGAAGGTCAGCATCAACAATCAGCATTATCAAGTGCAGGATTTCGGCAAGGGCAGCATCTGGTCGCTCGCTCCCGAAGAGCGGACCGCCCAGCCGGTCCTGGTCGATGATTATGATAACCGCTCTCCGGCACTGGCGCCGGACGGGCAGTGGCTGGCCTTTGTCTCCAACCGGATCGTCGTCAAGGACGGTAACGGCAAATTCGATCGGGGCGGCCTCTATGTGAAGAACATCGCCAGTGGCGCGGTTTATTTCATCACCAACAAAGTGGCCCTGATCGGAGGGTCGCTGGCCTGGAGCCCGGACGGCCGCAAGCTCGCCTTCTTTACCTATCGCAGCATCCGGCCGGCCATCTGGGTCATCGCCCTGCCGGCGCAAGTCCCGCCGCAGCCGGCCGCCGGCAAGAAATAAGCCCACCCCGTCGCCGCGGGGTGTCTTTTTGGCCGGGGGAGCATGAAAAAGCCCGGCCGGAGGAGAATAATAGCGGGCAGCGAAGGGATACCCGGATTTTTCACCGGGACCCGTTCTGGAATAGCCATCCGCAGGGTACCGGCTTTGGGGATGGGAATACGTGAAATATTAATCGGGGTGGTTCATTGTTTCAGCCGATTCATTCAAGCACCGTGGTGCAACAGATCATTGAGAAGATTACCCAGTCCTTGATCCGGGGCGAACTAAAGCCGGGCGACCGTTTGCCGCCCGAACCGGAGCTGGCGGTGCAGTTGGGCGTCAGCCGGACCTCGTTGCGGGAAGCCCTCAAGACCTTGGGCGGCCTCGGCGTGCTGGTGGCCAAGAAACGGGGCGGTACCTTCATTGCCACGGCGGCCTCGCAAGCCATGTTCGATCCGCTGATCTTCAACCTGATCATCGAGAAAGGCTCCAAGGACGAACTCTTCGAGCTGCGGGTGCTGCTGGAAGTGGATGCGGTCGAGCTGGCTATGAATAAAGCGACCCCGGCCGATTTTGCGTTGCTGGACGGGGATCTCAAACGCTTCGAGGAGAGTCTCCCCGGGGGCGACCTGGAGCTCCTGGCCGAGCTGGATCTGCGGTTTCATCTCAGGATCCTGGAAATGTCCAAGAATCAATCGTTCATCCGCATCAGCAACGTGGTGATGCAATTGTTCGCCTCGCCGATAGAGAAGACCATCAAGCAGATCGGCCCGGAACAGGTTCTCATCAATCACCGGGCGCTCTTTCAGGCGATGCGCGACAAAGATCTGCTCCGCGCCAAGGAGCATATCATCCGTTCCTTCGAAAGTTCCCGCCAGTTCATGTAGTCATCAAAAAAGCCGCCCTTGCCGGGCGGCTTTCGTTTTGAAAACAAGTTATCTGCGTCAGCGGTACTTATCCAATTGATAGCGGCAACTGGGATTCCAGAAGATCCATTCCGTGGCCCCGGCGTCCCGGACCGCCTGAATCTGCTTTTGAACCTCATTCCGGCCGTAGTGCGCCCCCAGGTTGAAATCCTGCAGCCAGGGCCGGAGCGACGTCGTGGTGTTGCCGGCCTTCTCCAAACGTTTCCGGGCGTCGCTGACGGCGCGGAGAACTGTTTCGTAAGGATGAAGGTTGGGATTGCCCAGGCCGAAACTGCCCGGCGCGTAATGCGAAGGGTAAACCATGGGCGAAACCACGTCGACATTGGCGATGACCTTCTCATACAGCTGGCCGATTCCCTGGTCATCGGGGACGCTGGTGGTAAGGCCGAAGATATCGGCGGAGACGGGGATGCCGGAGAGTTGCAGCTGTTCGCGGGCATACTGTAAAAAGTCGCGAATCACATCCTGTTTGAGCTTGCCGTCGCTGAACGGATAGACGCAACGCTCAATCGGGCCGTCGCTGGTAAAACGGACGTAATCAAACTGGATCTCCTGAAAGCCCAGGGAAATGGCTTCCCGGGCGATGGCGATGATGTAGTCCCAGTAAGCTTTGTTGTAGGGATCGACCCAATGCAGGCCTTTCCGGTCCACCCAGAGTCCGCCCGAACTGTCTCTAACGGCCCATTCCGGTTTGCGTTTGGCGAGAAAGGGGTCTTTGAAAACGACGATCCGGGCGATGGGGAAGATCTGATGCTGCCGCAGCGTTTCCAGGACCTTGACCGGATCGCCAATCTTCTTTTCCCAGGAACCGATGGCGTCCGCCAATGGCACCCGGGATTCGTAACTGATGGTCCCGGTATCGTCCTTGACGTCGACTACCAGCGTATTGAGCTCGGTCTGGTCGATGAGGTCGCAGATCCGGGCCAGTGATTTATTGGACCCGGCCACCCAGGCGGTGGCGTAAATCCCCTTCACGGCCGCAGGTTTCGGCCAGGGTGTCGGTGCCGGTGCGGCAAGCGGCGGCGCGGCTGAGGGCGTGGGAACCGGCGCGGGAGTGGCCGGAACGGGGGTGGCTTCGGGAAGCGTCGCTACGGATTGTTCCCGGGCTGGTTGTTTGGGGGCCGGTTGCTCCTGGACCGTCGCCGGCCCAATCTTTGTGGGCACGGCCCGCTGGGGAGTGGCGGGCTTGAGCCAGGCGGTCAGGAAGATCAGGAACAGAATGGGGAAGACGGGTAAGATGATCCAAAGTTTGTTGCGCACGGAATCCACCCTTATGGCTGTTTTTTTTGGAAGAATTCGCTGCCTGTCCCAGTTATACCTCTAAGAAATTGCAGGTAAATTAAAAGTCGGCGGATGAAGGCCGGAGGGCGTGCCGGGGCGGCGGGAGCCGGCTTTGGCAGAGGTTTTAGTGGGACCGAACTCCGGTTTGACGTGCGGTCGACGAGGCTTTATAATGAGAAGAGATATCTTTTAATTTGGGGTGAATGACCAACTGAAAAAGATCATGATTATCTACGCCGACAGCGGCGCCGGTCACCGCCGGGCCGCCGAGGCGCTGTATCAGGTGGTGACCGCCGATTACCCGGCGGCACAGGTCCAGTTGTTCGATGCCTTGCAATATACCACGGCGGTCTTCCGCCAGAGCTATCCCCGGACCTATCTGTATATGGTGAATCACTGCCCCTGGCTCTGGGGATCCTTCTATCATATGCTGGATAACGGCCGGGTGGATCGGTTCGCCCGCGCCTTCCGGCGCCAGACCAATGCCCAGCATTGCCGGAAACTTGAAAAGTATCTGCTGCAGGAGCAGCCTGATCTGGTGCTCACGACGCATTTTCTGCCGAATGAGATCATCACCCATCTCAAACGCAGGCACGGGTTCCGGACCTTCCTGGCTACCTGCATCACTGACTATTACCCGCATATCTTCTGGCGCGATCGCGGCGTGGATCTGTATTTCACGCCGCACGAGGAACTGACTCCCTGCCTGATCCGGATGGGGATTCCGGCCGAACGCATCCGGACGCTGGGGATTCCGATCGTTCCGGCCTTCAGCCGGCCGGCCGATCGCAATGCGCTGCGCCGCAAGTTCCATCTGGCGGATGACCGCTTGACGGTCTTGATCGCCAGCGGCGGTTTTGGGGTCGGACCCGTGGAAGACTTGGTCGTGGAGTTGGACCGGGTGGAAAAGCCCTTGCAGGTCCTGGTGATCTGCGGTAAAAACCCCAGGTTGCAGGAGGAACTGACCCGCCTGACCCAGGGGGCGCGGCAGCAGTTTCAAATCTACGGCTTTGTCGACAACATGCATGAATTGATGGAAGCCAGCGACCTGATGATCTCCAAATCCGGCGGGCTGACAGTGACCGAGGCGATGGCCAAGGGCCTGCCGCTGCTGGTCCTCAACCCCATCCCCGGCCAGGAGACGGGAAATTGCCAATTCCTGCTGCGCCACGGCGCGGGTTTGCGGGTCAAAGATCCGGCCCAGGCCCGGGAGGTTCTCGAAAGCTTGCTCGACCATCCGGAGCAATTGGCCGGGATGCGGGAGAACATGCGGAAACTGGGCCGGCCCGACGCCGCCCGGGAGATCCTGTCCGCCATCGCAACGGAGTTCCCGAAGGAACGCTGACGAGAACTGATAAAGCAGGAGGAACGCACCCCATGCCGGATCTGAAAACATTGACGGCCCGTTTGAATGCCTTGTATCACAAATCGCAAAAAGAAGGATTGACTCCAGAGGAGCTGGCGGAACGGGACCAGTTGCGCCGCCAGTACCTGGGGATGATTCGCAATCAGGTCCAATCGTCCCTGGAGCGGATTCGAGTCGTCGATGCGCCGGAAGAACACGAGGAGACCTGTGACCATCAGCACTGCGACTGCCATCACCCGGGTCACCGCCACTAAAAAAGGAGCGCTCCATGCGCTCCATTCTTTCCCGCCCCTTCCACGCCCGGCTCCGTCAGAAAATATTCACCCAATCCAACCGTTCCCGTTGCGGGACATGTTTAAGAAAATACCGCAATGAACCCAGTTCGATGGCGGCGTCGGTGTAACTGCGTCCGTCGACCGCTTTTTTGCTGCGGGTCAGGGACTGCTCGATGGCGTCGATCTCCTTGTGGTTGAGCAGCAAGGCCCAGATAAACTTGGCGCGTTCCCAGCCATTGGCCAGCTTCTCCAGGCTCCGTTGCGTCTTCGGCCAATCCCGGGCCTGCAACGCCTTTTCGACCACGGTCAGCTCCCGCCCGAAATGGCGGGTGGTCTTCTCCAGATTGGACTGGACCATCGCCGCCGCAATGATGAAACAGACCATGCCGGCCAGGCATAATAACCATGCTTTCATGAAGCGCGCCCCGGTTTCGTTTTCGGCTGGATGTACAATTGACCGGCCGTATCGAGGCTGGCCAGGAAGACGTCTTGAAACCCGGTCAAGCCGGCCTTTTGCACCTGCCGCAACAGCCAATCCTCGTTGAGGTTGGCCTTGGCCAGGTGTCTTTTGTTGACGGCGCCGTCCTCAATCAGTGTGGTCGGCAACCCTTCATACGGGGTGGCGATCTGCAGGTCGGCCGGGGTAACCGGCCGCTTTTGCGATTTGGGGATGATCGACAGTTTGCCGCTGGTCTCCAGAATGGCGTATTCGACATCGGCGATATTCGGGACGTCCTTCAAACGGAGCTGTTCCAGCAGATCCGTCAGGTTATAACGAAGCCGGGACAACTCCCGTTCCACAATTTTACCGTTCTCAATGAGCACGCTCGGCCCGCCGCAGATCACCAGTCGGGCGGCCGCGCTTTTCAGCGAGATAAACGACAGGGTGACCTGGATGAGCAGCAGGGTCAGGATGGGAATGATCCCATTGATCAGCGGAATATCGGTATCTTGCATCGGAACCGCCGCCAGTTCGGAGATGAGAATCGTGATGACCAGTTCATAGGGCTGAAGCTGGCCGATCTGATGTTTGCCCATGATCCGGATGATCAGGACCACCAGCAGATACAGGATGGCGGCGCGAATCGGTAGTATCAGCATCGTATCACCTGGGATTGACAATGATGGCGGGGGCCGGGTCTTTTGGATCCGGCTCCGACAGCTTCATTGTGCGCCATCGGGCCATCCTTTATACCGCGCCGCCGCCATTCCCGGCGAGCAGTAAGTGGAAGCCGTGGCAGGAATTCCTGGCCTGAAACACGAATTGGGGAGGAAAGACTTTTCGGAACTAAGTGAAGCTGGATACGTTGGTAATCGTAAGCGGGAATGGCAAGTTTTAAGCTGAAGAAGCATATTCATTGGCAGAACGCGGTCTTTCAAAGACGGGAACCAAATAGAAGGAGGCATGGGCAATGCGCGTAATCGAATTCGCCAAACAACTGGGAAAGGCGCTGGCCGAGAGCGACGAGTTCCAGAAGTATCAACAAGCAAAGCAAGTCTTGGACCAGCACGAAGCGGCCCGGGTCATGCTGGATGATTTCCGGAAAAAACAAATGGAGTACGAGCGGAAGAAACTAAACGGCGATCAGCTGCTCCAACCCTACGAAGAAGAGCTGCGCAAGCTGTCGGCGGTCATCGGTCTAAATCCTTATATCCGCGAATATCTCATGGCGGAGTTCCAATTCTCCAGCCTCATGATGGAAGTGCAGAAGATCATCGGGAAAGCGGTCGGACTGGAAATGCCGGAGCTGGAGAATGGGGCGGGAATGAACGCTCCCTAAAGGCGCGGCAATTCTTTCCGGTCAACCGCCGGCTGGAATTCCCGCGGGGAGATTGCCGGACGGTCCGGAATTATACGGAGAAGATTCAAAAAGCCGGATGATCACAGCGATTGTTTCAAGCGAGTGATAAAGTGGTATTGAAAACTCCTTGGCAAGCCGAATGGATTGGAAAAGAGACTTTATCACATGGCTTTTCAAAGAGCTGTGATAAACCCGGCTGAAAGCCGAGGAGAGTCACAGCGATTGCTCAAAGCAAGTGATAAAGTCGCTTAAAGCCTTTGGCAGGTCGAATCGATCGGAAGCGACTTTATCACATGGCTTTCACAAAGGAGGAAAAAGCTCCGGATGAAAAAGATGTATCTTTTGACGTTGGCGCTGGCCGCCGCGTTGCTCTTGCCGGGCGGGGCTTCGGCGGCGCGGCAGTCGTTGGGCGAGATCCGGCCCGGCGCCTATCCGCTGGTCCCCATCACCAACCATCTGCCGTGGGGCTATAAAGATATTCAGGCCTATCAGAATTCCTTGCAAAAGGTGGAGCTGGTCAGCGGCGGCCTGGAAGGTTTCAAGGATCTGCCGCAACTGGGCATGAAAGGACCCTATACCGGACTGATTTCGCTGGGCGACGCCGGCCAGAAGTTCGGGGTCATCATCGATATTGTGGGCGAGGAGAAACGGCTCTATATCGACCGCGACGGCGACGGGAGCTTCGCCGGCGAAAGCTGGAAACCGCTCCTCAACGAATGGTACGGCCTGCAAGTTTACGGGGTGTACGGCCCAGAGCCGATCCAGCTGCAAGTGACCTACCGGAACGGCCAGACCCGGCCGATTCAGATCCAAGTGAACGGTTTGCTGAATCAACCTAGCGCCATGGTGAAAGAAAAACCGTACTTGCTGGTAGGCGTGGAAACCTGGTTTCTGGCCCGGCTGGTCGAGGATGGCGCCGCCAAGCTCGCGGCGGTGGTGGATCGCAACCATAACGGCTGTTATCATGATCCGGAAGACCTGTTATTCATCGATTACAACGACGATGGCGGTTTCGACGTGGCGGAGGCCAAGCCCCGCAAACGCGGCGTCACCTTACCCGGCAAGCAGCGGCTGAAGGCCGATTGGACGGCTTACCCCGACAGTCTGGAGATCGGAGGAAAAAGCAAATGATCAAACGGATCAAACTACGGCTGCTGCTTTTCCTGGCATTGTTGGCGTTCGCCTTCGGTGCGCCGCTGGCCGCCGCGGCGCCGGCCTCCGACTTTAAAACCGAGAAGCTGCCCAATGGGTTGACCTTGATTTACAAAGTGATGAAGGACCAACCCCAAGTCTCGATCAATGCCATTTTCCCAATCGGGTTTTTTGAGGAAAAACATCAGGGCATGCCCCACCTCATGGAGCATTTGGCCTTCCGGGGCGGTTCCGGTTATCACTACGACGATATCGTGGCGGTGACCAACCGGCAGGGCGGTCTCTTCAACGGGGCCACCAATTTCTATAGTACGTCCTACAACTACGTGGTCCCCAAGGAACAGTTGGATAGGGCCTTGAAAGTGTTCAACGGTTCGTTGTGGAAGACGGACTTTTCCGAAGCCAATGTGCATTTCGAGCGGCGGATCATCCGGCACGAACTGGATATGGATTACGGATTCCGCTACCCTTATTACGCGGTGCTACGGTACTTTTATCCCGAAATGCAGGATGACCGTCAGAAGGTCGACTTTACGCCGAGCCAGGTCCGGGAGTTTCATATGACGTATTACCAGCCGGAGAACGCCACCTACGTGATGGCCGGCGATTTCGATCCCCGGGCGGTCATCTCCCAATTATCCCAACTCTCCAACGGCTACGGCCGGATAGCCACTCCCCCGGCCAAGATAGAGGGTTTCCGCTTGCCCCGGGGGGAGATCGTGGAGCAGCGCAATATTTATCCCTATCAATTCCAGCTGCTGATGGCCTACGAATTTACCGGGCTCTCCGCCAAGGAGCGGATGCTCTTGAATCTGTTGGCCTTTTCGTACGGGGCGGATTATAAGACCGATTACGAACGGAATCAGTTCAAGGAATACAATGTCGTCAGCCGCAGTATCGCCGGGAGCGATTATTTCGGCATTTACTATCTGGAACGGACCCGGCCTTACAGCGCGGAGGCGCTCGCTGCCGAAAAAGCCAACCTCCGCCAGTACGTCCGGCAGTTCCGCAAGATGGATTTCAAACAACGCTTGCAGGATTTCTGCAACGCCATCGTGATGGAACAGACCCAAAGCCGGGAGTCGGCGGTGGACGCCGCCGCGCTCGCCTGTCAACGGCTGATGGATCCGTCGAGCATCACTGCAGACGACCTGGCGCTGATTAAAAAATTGTCGGTCAAGGATTTGGAACGGTTCATCGACAGTTATCTGTCCAAACCTCCCACCACTTGGGTTTTGGTCAAGACGACCCAATAAAGGGAGGAAGGGGGAAACATGATGTTCAAAAAAAATTGGCTTGTGCTCGCCTTCCTGCTCGTTCTGGCCATTTTGCCGGTGGGGGCGGCTGCCGCCGAGTCGCAGATTGAGCGGACCACCGTCAGCGGAATGACGATCTTACTAGAGCAGACGCCGTCCGAGGTGGTGGAGATCGCCCTGCTCCTCAAGTCGGGGAGCGGACTCGACCCGGCGGGCCGGAAAGGCGCCGCCCAGATCATGAATAACCTGGTGATGTTGCGCCTGAACTACGGTGGTAGCGGAAAAGGCCTGGGCGATGTCGCGGTGGAGACGCAGCCGGATTATACTCTGATCCGGATCCGCACCACGGCGGCCAAGGCCGGCGACGCCTTGAACGAGATTAAAGCGCTGCTCAGCTATCCGCTGTACAGCTATGACGTGATCGCCGATCTGAAAAAACTCTACGCCGTGGACCTCAAGGCGCTGCCGGCGCTGACCAAGAGCTATTACGAGTTTAACCGCGAGTTTTACGGGGCGGATCATGCGTATAACAACGAGCTGGTCCCCGAGGCCCTGGCCAAGGTGAGCGGCACCGACGTCTATCAGTGGTACCGCCGCACCTATCAACCGGGCAACGCTTTGCTCTCGATCTCCGGCGGCTATGACAAGAGCCTGGCCGAAGTGGAGAAACTCTTCGCCAATCTGCGGACCGAACCGGTGGATCACCGCCTCTTCATCGATCCGGTGGTGATCCCGAAGACCCGCCGGCTGGACCGGGTCGACCCGAATGGCCGGGTGACCTCCGTCACCATCGGCTTTTCAGGCCCCCGGCTGCAGGATCCCGAGTTTCCGGCCTTCCGGATCATCGCGTATTACCTGGAGGAGTATCAGCACTATTTCCAGGAGCTGCGAGTCAAGCAAGCCCTGTTCTATACCAGCCAGGTGATGTACGATTACTTGGAAAAACCCAAAGCGCCGGCCATCGTTTTTGTGACCATGACGGACCGGGAATCCTTGCCGAAGGTGGAAGCGGAGACGTTGCGGATCATCAGGGAATTGGCCACGGAGGGGATCCCCCAGGCGGAGATCGGCAAGGTGGTGGCGGCGATTCGGGCGGAGATGGAAGCCCGGCGCAAAGACGGCAAAGGGCTGGCCCTGCGCAATCTGCTCAGTTTTTACCTGGAAAGCCGGCTGGTCTACGATGATCAGCTCCTGCCCAGGCTGGAACGGGTGACGACCGCGGAGATCCAAAAGGCGGCGGCCAAGTACTTGCAAAACTATATCCGGGTGGCTTACATTCCGGAACAGCCGGCCGAGAATTTCTAAACCAATCGTTCTCCAACGCTATCGAGGGGGCGGCCCATGGGGCCGCCCCCTCGATGTTTTCCCGTACGGTAAGGTATTGCCGTGTCGCTGCCGGAGAATCCGATGGAGGGGAAGAATCGTTAACCTTAAAAAATGTGGTTGACAAGATAATATTAACCATGTTAATATTTACTCAAGTTCCAATAAAGGAGTGGATCAATTGAAGAGCAGTAATTTGGAGCGGGTATCCAAACTGTTCTGTCAGGCCATCAGTTTTCGCATACTCCGGCCTTCATTGGAGAAGCTGGCCAAGGACGAGCTCACCGAGGTGCAACTTTCCTGCCTGCGTTTTGCGCACCTGCATCCGGAACCATCGGTGGGGGAGATTGCCGAGGGCCTCGGCATCAGCAACGCGGCCAGCGCCAAATTGATCGATCGCCTGGTGAAAAAGTTCCTCCTGACCCGGGAGGAAGATCCGGTGGACCGCCGGGTGCTCAAGATCAAACTGACTCCGGAAAGCCGTCGGCTATTGGAGGAAATCTACCGGATCGAGCACGAACAATTCGAAACCCTCTTCGGAGCGATGCCGGAAGCCGACCGCAAGGCGTTGGAACAAGGATTGAGCAGCTTTCTGCGGGCGGCAATCCAAGCGCCCGAGCAGCTCGAAGCGATCTGCCTGCGCTGCGGCTGGACCCATGACCTGGAATGCCATGGCAACCAAATCTTCCGCGCGTTGACGGGACACGATAAAGAGAAGGTGTGATTTCCGTTCGCGGTTTATTCAATGTGGTTCATTATTATCTTGGTTTACGATTAGGCGAACGGCCGAACGGCAGGGTTGGATTTGCCGGTTCGGAGGTTTCCGCGACATATTCGGAATGACGGGGACGTAAATTGGGGAAGGATCAATTTTTGACTATCCATTAAATCAATACGAAAGGGGACATTCAAAATGGCGAAACGGTTGGAGATTTACAAGTGCGAGGTCTGTGGAAACATGGTCGAGGTGGTTCACGCCGGGGACGGACAGCTGGTCTGCTGTAATCAGCCCATGAAGCTGATCGTCGAAAACACGGTGGATGCGGCCAAGGAAAAGCATGTGCCGGTCATTGAGAAGGTCGAGGGCGGTTACTTGGTGAAGGTCGGCAGCGTTACCCATCCGATGGAGGAGAAACACTATATCGAATGGATCGAATTGATCGCCGACGGCAGGGCCTACCGGAAGTTCCTAAAACCGGGCGAGGCTCCCGAAGCCTTCTTCGCGGTCGACGCGGCCGATGTCACCGCCAGAGAGTATTGTAATATCCACGGTTTATGGAAAGCCTAACTTCATCCGCGCAATGATAAACCTTAGAACAGGCAGGTGATTGGGATGGTATCGACGAAACTATTGGAGGCGCTCAACGGACAGATCCGGCTGGAGATGGAGTCTTCCCAACTGTATTTGGCCATGGCCGCTTACTTTCATGACCGGAATTTGGACGGAATGGCGCAATGGATGCGGGCGCAGTCCAGCGAGGAATATGGCCACGCCATGCGGATCTTCGACCACTTGCGGGACCGCGGCAGCCGGATCCGGCTGGAAGGCCTGAGCCAGCCCAAAGGGGAATGGACTTCGCCGCTCGAAGCCTTTGAGGAGGCCTACCGCCATGAACAGTTCATCACCGGCAAAATCAACGACCTGGTGAAACTGGCCGCCGCCGAGTCCGATTATCCGGCCGGGATCATGCTGCAGTGGTTCGTCTCCGAACAGGTGGAGGAGGAGAGTTCCGTCTCCAAAGTCGTCCAGCAGTTGAAGCTGATCGGCAACTCCGGTTCCGGGCTGGTCATGCTCGACCGGCAGTTGGGGAAACGTTCCTAGCGCTTCGAAGGCTTCGAACGGGCGATTCTCCGTACCAAAGACCGCCTCAAGCTTATAAGCGGCGGTCTTTTATTTTTGCGCCGCCGCCGGGGGGCCGGCATATCATAAAGAGGATGAAACGATCAGCGTTCGAGCTTTCTTCGGGGCTGGGAAACCGGGTGGTGGAAAATACCAGCGTCCAAACAGAACATATCGACATGGGGCGAAAGGAGTGGCGGCATGAACACGGCCAACGAAGGGGAAGCCTGCTGGTGCGGGAGCGGCCTGGCTTACGCCGAATGCCATCGGGAGATCGAACGGAAAGCGGAGGAGTACCGCAAGAAAGGCTGGCTGATCCCGGGGCGGGGGATGATCAAGACTCCGGCGCAGCTGGCCGGGATCCGGGAGAGCGGCCGGTTGACCCGGCGGATCCTGGACCTGGTGGGAGCGGAGATCCGGCCGGGAGTTACCACCGCCGCGCTCGACCGCTGGGTCCACCGGTACACGCTGGAGCAGGGAGCCTATCCGGCGCCACTGGGCTACCGGGGTTTCCCCAAAAGCGTTTGCATCTCGGTGAACGAGGTCATCTGCCACGGGATTCCCGACGAGCGACAGGTTTTGCGCGAAGGGGACATCGTGAATATCGACGTCACCACGATTTTGAATGGCTTTTACGCCGATGCCAGCCGGATGTACTCGGTCGGCGCGGTGAGTCCCGCCGCCGCGCGGCTGGTGCGGGTGGCCAAGGAAGCGATGGAGAGGGGGATCGCTCAAGTCAAACCGTTCCAGCCTTTGGACGGCATCGGTAACGCCATCGAGCCGTTCGTCCGTTCCCACGGCTACTCGGTGGTCCGCGATCTGGGAGGACACGGCGTGGGGCTAGCCTTTCATGAAGCACTGCATGTCGACCACTTCGCCAAACGGAGCTCCGGTTATCTCCTCCTGCCGGGGATGGTCTTCACCGTTGAGCCGATGATCAATGCCGGAGGCCCCGACTGCCGCTATCTGGATGACGGTTGGACGGTGCTCACCCGCGACGGCGCGCTCTCGGCCCAATGGGAACATACGGTGGCGGTGACCCGCGACGGGGTGGAGATCCTGACCTGAGCCGGCCGCGGCCAATGAATGGGATCCAGCCGGTCCGGGCATGCTATCGGGGTCAGGGGGAGTGCGCCGATGTTGCCGGGAATCCCTTTACCCTACTATTATCCGGCTTTCGCACTGATGATGGTGGCCATCACCGTGATCTTTGTCCCCAGGGAAGAGTATGGCCGGCTGTTCTGGGTCAGCTTGGTCTGGGGTTATCTCGGGAGCCTGGTCTTCGCGTATGTCTGCGTCGAACGGCTGCGGCTGTTCGAATGGCGGTACATTGAAGAGCTGAAGGCGTTTGGCCACCCCCATTGGCTGGCGCTGTCCTGGCTGTTGGCGGTGATGCTGTTTCTGCAGTTTCTGCCGACGCGCAAGGAGATTTATGTATTTCCGTTGTACCTGTTGACTTTCTCCGTGGCCAGCGGCGCGCTGGACGCCAATTTTCACCAGCTGGGACTCCTGGAATATCACCATTGGCATCCGTTCTTCCGTTTCTTGATCGCATTGGGCTGGTTTTACGGAGCAGCCCGCCACCAGTGGCGCCTGGACCGGCGACCGACCCGCGATCGCCTGGAGCCGCTTTGAAAACAGGCGGACGCCTGAAACCGTTTTTAAAAAAACCGCTCACGGGAGCGGTTTTTTTGCGGGCGCCGGCGGGCGGGGCGGACCATTGCGGGGAGCGCATGCGCTCCGGCGTTGCATAAAAATGAAGGAAAACAGCGCAGGGTCTCGAATAGACCAACAGTTGTCTCGGATCGCCCGAGCGGCGTGGATAGGATGTTATAGGCCATCTAACGAACGAAATTGAGTTCATTTTGCGTAAAATATTTAAAAGTGATCTTGTAAACTCATGCGTAACAAGGTTATACAGAGACGTTTTTAGAATCAAACTGATCCTTGCCGCGCTGATTGTCTAAAAACTGACCTCTCCCCCTGTCCCCTCCCCGGCGGTATTTCATCCGTGAACCGCCGGACTCTATCCTTCCTGGACATGGCCCGGCGAAGTTATTTCTGATGGTAGACTCGACGGGGAGGGGTGGATTGCCACAAATTATTGCGCCCATTTTGGGGTTTTATCTTTGGCCTATTTCCGTTTGATTCACGTAAAAACTTACCTTGTTGCATAAACATTGGCCCTCGTTTCAAGCGATTGACCCCTCCCCGTCGAAATGTCTATCTGAATTCGCTTCGCCGGGGAGGGGACCGGGGAGAGGTCGCTTTTGGACTTGCTTTATCTCTCTATTGATCTCCAAAAACCTTTTTGGTTCCGGCTTCGCCGGGATAGGATCTTATAGGGAAAGGCGGAGACCGGATGGTAAAGAAAGAATTGGCGCTCCTGGCCGAACTGGTCAATATCGATTCGGGGACCGGAGACCGCGAAGGCTTGCAACGGGTCGCGGCGGTTCTGGAACGGGAAGTTTCGGATCTCGGCCTTTCCTGGGAGACGCTTGAGGCCGGGAACGGTTCCCTGCATTATGTGGCGCGGCGCGGTCACGGCGCGCCGCTGTTGCTCATCGCCCACCTGGATACGGTGTTCGCCAGGGGCACGGCCGCCGCGCGGAGCTTCCGCAGCGCCGGGGAACGGGCCCTGGGGCCGGGCGTGGCGGATTGCAAAGCGGGCGTGGTGACGATCCTCGGCGCCTTGGCCAAGTTGGCGGAGGTTGGCTGGCCGGACCGGGAATTGATCTGCCTTTTCAATTCGGATGAGGAGATCGGATCGCCGGGATCGCGGGAGATCATTGAGCGGTTGGCCCGGGGGGCCGTTGCGGCGCTGGTGGTGGAGCCGGCCGACGGCGAGAGCTTGATCGTGGCCCGCAAGGGAATCGGCCGGTTTGTGCTGCGGGTGACCGGCAAGGCGGCCCACTCCGGCGCCAATTATTCCGAAGGCTGCAACGCAGTACTCGAGCTGGCCCATAAGATCATCGATATTCAGAGCCTGACCGACCTGGCGGCCGGCGTCACCCTTAACGTGGGGGTGGTCCAGGGCGGGCAACGCCCCAACATCGTACCGGATCTGGCGGTGGCCGAGATCGATCTCCGGACGGTCCGGCCCGGCCAGGAGACGCGGGTCATGGCGGAGTTGCGGCGGATCGCCCGGGAATGCCGGGTGCCCGGCACCCGGGCCACCTTGAGCGGCGGGATCACCCGGCCGCCCATGCCCGCCAGTCCCGCCGGCCGGCGGTTGTTTGAGGAATTTCAAAAGGCCGCCCGGGGATTGGGGTTCGAATTGACCGCCTGCGAATCGGGCGGGGGCTCCGACGCCAATCTGGTGGCGGCGCTGGGAATCCCGGTCATCGACGGCGTCGGTCCGAGCGGCGGCGGCTATCACTCTGAGACGGAATACCTGGAGATCCCCAGCCTTTTCCGGCGGATCGACCTGCTGGCGGAGGTCCTGGGGCGCCCCGGGGCGTTTCCGGCCGCCCCGCTTTGATGGGAACCGGGTAACATTGACGACGCACAAGGAGTTTTCATGGGTACGATTATCAACGTGATTGCAATTCTGATCGGCGGCGCGGTGGGGCTGCTCTTCCGGGAGAAATTCCCGGAGCGGGTGACGCAGACGGCGTTGCAAGTGATGGGACTCTTCACGATGCTGGTCGGCATCAGCATGGCCCTGCAGGGCAAGGAGCTGATCCTGGTCCTGGTGAGCCTGGCGGTCGGGGCGATGCTGGGCGAGTGGATCAATATCGAGGCGCGGCTGGAGCAGTTGGGCGCCTGGATCGACGCCAGGCTGCCAGTGGCCGAGGGGAGTCCGGCGAAGGGCTTTATCTATGCCAGCCTGGTTTTTTGCGTGGGGTCGATGGCGATCGTCGGCAGCATCACCGACGGGGTGAAGGGCGATCATTCGATCCTGGTCACCAAAGCGATGATGGACGGGATCATCTCTATTCCCTTCGCCGCCGGCATGGGCGTCGGGGTCCTAGGCTCGGCGCTGTCGATCCTGATCTATCAGGGCGGACTGACGCTGCTCGCCTGGCAACTGCAGTCGCTGTTCACCGCCACCATGATTCGCGAATTGACGGCGGTCGGCGGAATCATCGTGATGGGGATCGGCGTCAACATCCTGGGTCTTCAGAAAGTGCGGGTCGGCAACTTCCTCCCGGCTTTATTGATTATCATTCTCATTTGTTATTTCCGGTAAGTTAGTAATCCGGTGGTTAAAGGTGTGAATTACCATTTGGGAAAACGCGTTAAAGCATCGCAAACCACCGGAGCAGGTATGCAACGACACGATCTTGAATACGATTTGCGAAAAAACGGTGAGGCGTTCGTTATTTTTGCAATCTGAGTATCAAGTTAGCTCCGCAAGAAAATACGAAGGCCTGATAGGGGTTTGGACCTAACCCTCGCCCTTCCCTAGAGAAGTTGTTCAGGGAAGCCGATTCGACGGGAAAGGTAACCCATAGCCGCTGATCTCTAAATGCCTTTAATAGCGAAAGCATCGGTTTTTGCTTGAAAAAAATCATAAGACGTTGAAGGCTTTAGCTCTTAGAGTTCGAAGCCCAAGGTTACCCTTCCCCTTGAATCATCTTCTTTCATAGGCTGCTCCGGGGAAGGGCGAGGGTTAGGTCCATCGGCGTCAATGACTTATCCTTGAATTCCTTTTTTCAAAGTGACAAATAGGGCTCTCCCTACTTGGTGGTATAGAACAATATGGTGTTTGTGGTGTAAACTTGATACTCAGATTTCGTAAATCATAACCATGAAGGATTCATGACGTTGCATATAGGCAGGCGTCGAATGCTCCGTTGCATAACGGGATTCTTTCATCCGGCGCGGGCGGATGAGATGACTTTTTTGAGGGGAACGGCCCGGTCCGGATGGCTAACCATGCGGACCGGGCCGTTTGATTGTGGGACGGACTTTGTCCCGGTGAGGCGGGACGATGAAGCGGGATGCACGGAGAGAAGGCGGGGATGTTTCCCGGAACCCTGGGGAAGCTTCCCGAAGCTTCATGGATGCTTCCCGGAGGATTCGTCCTCTTTCCCGGAGGCTTGGGGAAGCATCCCGAAGCTTTGGTCCTTTATCCCGGAACCTCGGGGATAGTTCCCGAAGGCTCCGGGATGCTAGGATGATCTTTCGGGAAGAAAGGATCCCATGATCCTCTGAAAGGATCATGGGATCCCTTACAAGGATGAAGACCATCCCTTACACGGATCATGGCATCCCTTACAAGGATCACAGGATCCTTTGAAAGGATCGAGGCATCCCTTACAAGGATGGCTTTCATCCTAACAAGGATGAAGAATATCCTAGTTGGACGGAAGACCATACCTTACACGAGGAGGGGATCGACTGATATATTAGGTGGCCGGGATGGGGGACGGAGAGCCGGGAATGAAGGACGGAATGGGAGGCCGGACGGTTCCGGGCCGGGGAACGAATCGTCCGGAGCGAACCCATGATGAACATTGGGTTAACATTGAAAGGGAATGCTCCTTGGCACCCGGCCGGAAAAAGCCGAAACGCCGGCCGCCCCGGAACGGCCGGAGGCCTCGTCTCGCCTTGCTGCCGCCGCTAGCAGCGGGGATGGAACGAGGAAGGATTCTAAAAAATTTTTTCGATCGGGCAGAGATGTTTTGCAATTGTATTATCCATATGTTAATATTAGATTGGCGAGAATTGGTTTTGAAATACATATCCTCTCTGAACGGTGAAATGGCACGTGCCTACATCATGAAGCGCGGGGAATGAACGGATGCAGCCAAGCCCTGCCTCCCCCGCGAAGTTATAAGGAGGTGTGGTTGGAAAATCTATTTCGCTCTGCAACGCTCCGTTTTTCCATGTGTTCAAGCAAAGCTTAACCATTATAAGGAGGATCTACGGAATGTCTAATCAAGCTGTGGAGTTCTTATTCTATCTGGTTCCGCTCGGCTCGTTGTTGGCGCTCTTTTACGCGTTGTATCTGTACACCTTCGTCAGTAAACAGGAAGCTGGCACCGATAAGATGAAAGAGATCTCGGCGGCGGTTCGCGAAGGCGCCGTTGCTTATTTGAAACGCCAGTATTCCGGCGTGGCCCTTTTCTTTGTCATTATGTTTGTCATTTTGACGATCATCTCTTTCATGGGCTATCTGCCGAAGGTCGTGCCGTTCGCCTTCTTGACCGGCGGTTTCTTCTCCGGTCTGGCCGGCTTCTTCGGGATGATGACCGCCACCAAGTCCAACGCCCGGACGGCTTGGGCCGCCAGCAAGAGCTTGAACAGCGGCCTCCAGGTCGCTTTCAAAAGCGGCGCTGTCATGGGGCTGGTCGTCGTCGGCCTGGGCCTGTTGGACCTGGCCATCTGGTTTATGGTGCTGAAATACGCTTTCGGCGCTTCGATTGAAGTGATCACCGCCACGATGCTCAACTTCGGCATGGGCGCCAGCTCGATGGCTCTCTTCGCCAGGGTGGGCGGCGGTATCTTTACCAAAGCCGCCGATGTCGGCGCGGATCTCGTGGGCAAAGTCGAAGCCGGCATCCCGGAGGACGACCCCAGAAATCCGGCGGTCATCGCCGATAACGTCGGCGACAACGTCGGCGACGTCGCCGGCATGGGCGCCGACCTCTACGAATCCTATGTCGGTTCGATCGTCGCCACCTCGGCCCTGGCGGTCGCCGCGGGCCTGGGCCTGCGCGGCGTGATGATCCCGATGATCATGGCCGTCATCGGCGTGCTGGCCTCGATCATCGGCACCTGGTTCGTCCGTTCCGAAGAGAAGGCCGAGCAGAAGACGCTGCTGGCCGCGCTCCGCAAAGGGACCATCTCCAGTTCGTTGATTATCGCGATCGTTTCCTATCCCTTGATCGGCCTGGTGCTCGGCTGGAACCGGATCGGCGTTTACGGCGCGGTCCTGGCCGGCTTGATCGGCGGGGTCATCATCGGCCTGCTCACCGAGTATTATACCTCCGGTACTTATAAACCGACCCAAAACGTCGCCAATACCGCCATCACCGGTCCGGCCACCGTCATCATCAGCGGCCTCTCCGTGGGCATGCTCTCTACCTTCCTGCCGGTACTGGTGGTTTGCGTTGCGATCCTCATCAGTTATTTCGCCGCGGGCCACGGCGATTTTAACATGGGCCTTTACGGCATCGCCATCTCCGCGGTGGGCATGCTCTCCACGCTGGGAATCACCCTGGCCACCGACGCCTACGGTCCGGTCGCCGACAATGCCGGCGGCATCGCCGAAATGTCCGGCCTGGGCAAAGAGGTCCGTCAACGCACCGACGCCCTGGATTCGCTGGGTAACACCACCGCCGCCACGGGCAAAGGTTTTGCCATCGGTTCCGCGGCTCTGACCGCCTTGGCCCTGATCGCCTCCTTCACCGAGAAGGTTGGCGTGGAAGCCACTCACAAGATGGAAGAGATCGTCAAAGCCGGCGGCACGGCGCCGCAATGGCTGGAACAGGCGAAACATATCAATCAATTCCTGGACATCACCAATCCGCAAGTGTTGATCGGTTTGTTAATCGGCGGCATGCTGCCGTTCCTGTTCTGCTCCATGACGATGCAGGCGGTCGGCCGCGCGGCCCAGAGTATCGTCATCGAAGTGCGCCGCCAGTTCAAGGAGATTACGGGCTTGATGGAAGGCAAAGCCAAACCGGATTACGCCCGTTGCGTCGACATCTGCACCCGCGCTGCCCAGAAAGAGATGATCCTGCCGGCGATCTCGGCCATCATCGCTCCGGTCATCGTGGGACTCCTGGTGGGTATTAAAGGTGTGGCCGGTCTGTTGGCCGGTTCGACCGTCACCGGTTTCGTCCTGGCCGTCATGATGGCCAATGCCGGCGGCTCGTGGGATAACGCCAAGAAGTACATCGAAGAAGGCAATCACGGCGGCAAGGGCTCCGACGCTCACAAAGCCGCGGTCGTCGGCGACACCGTCGGTGATCCGTTCAAGGACACCTCGGGTCCGTCGCTGAACATCCTGATCAAGCTGACCTCGATGGTCTCGGTGGTCTTCGCTTCCTTCATCCTGACCAACGCGCTTTTCAAATAATCACCGAATCCCCATGTAAACCTTACCGGAATGCCTCGCGCAGAGGCGTCCGGGAGACAACCGTTACAATGCCAATAGCCACCCCTCCTGGGGTGGTTATTTTTTTCGCCGGAAGATTTTCCGGCCTTCGCCCGTGCGATCCGGAAACCGGCGCCCCATCGGATCCGGCGGCCGGTCGCGGGGAGCGTTTGCCGCGCGATACCCGGTCTTTGGATAAAGAAGCATGAAAACCAGCCGGCCAGCGTATCATTTTATGGCGAATCATTGCCTTCACGCGCGATCGGACGGAAAAACCGGCCATTGCGCCGGGAGATGCGGAAAATCTTACGTTAGGTGGTTCGATGGGAACAAACGCTTCCATTGTCAAAGGAACCGCGCTACTGGCCGGAGCGGGGCTGGTGGCCAAGGCATTCGGCGCGCTGTACCGGATCTTTCTGGCTCGGACCATCGGTAATGAGGGGATCGGCCTCTATCAGATGGCCTATCCGATTTACCTGATCTTTCTCTCGCTTTCCACCGCCGGACTGCCGATCGCCATCTCCCGGATGGTGGCGGCCCGGGTTGCCGCGGGCGACCGCGGGGGAGCGAACCGGGTGCTGTCGGCGGCCTTGATCCTGTTAGCCGGTTTGGGGGTGGTTTCTACCCTGGCGATGGCGCTGTCCGCCCGCTGGCTGGCGGGGACAGTGGTCGCCGACAGCCGGGCCGTCTACGCCATCTGGGCGTTGGCTCCGGCCATCGCCTTCATGAGCCTGATCGCCGGGTTTCGAGGCTTCTTTCAGGGATGGCAGCAGATGATCCCGAGCGCCGTTTCCCAGATCATTGAACAGATGGTGCGGGTGGCGGTGGCATTGATCCTAGCGGTGCTGTTATTGCCCTACGGGGTGGAGCACGCCGCGGCCGGGGCGGCCTTTGGAGCGACCATGGGCGGCATGGCCGGGCTGGTCTATCTGATTTGGACCTTCTACCGGAGACGCCGGCAACGGGAAGGCAGCCCCGTTGCCGGCCCGGGGATGGGAGGACGGACAGCCGAGCCTTTCCACCGGACCATCGCCAAACTGCTCCGCTTTACCCTGCCGATCGCGCTGGCCACGGTTTTGACCCCGCTTTTGCAAGCCATCGATTCGATGATTGTCCCCGCCCGGCTGCAAAGCATCGGTTATGCTACCGGCCAGGCCACCGCGCTCCTGGGGATCCTCGGCAACTCCTGGGCGGTCGTCTACTTGCCCCTGATTGTCACCGCGGCGATGGCCTCCAATCTGGTCCCGGCCCTCTCCGGCCTGCTCACCCAGGAGAAACACCGGCAGCTGCAGACCAGGATCGGCGAGGGGCTGCGCTTGGGCATGCTGTATCTGGTTCCGGCCTCCGCCATGCTGCTGGTATTCGGCGGAACGATCTACCGCCTCCTCTACGGCGGAGCCCAGGGCATGATCCTCTGCTGGTTTGCCCCAGCCGTCCTGCTATTGGGGCTGGAGCAAGTCTCCGCCGGAACGTTGCAGGGTTTGGGCAGGCCCAGCCTGCCGCTGGTCCATTTTGTTTGCGGCGCGGCGGTAAAAGTCGGCGTGACGCTGACTGCCACCGGCTGGCCGGGCTTGAATCTGGCCGGCGCGGCCCTGGGAACCGCGGCGGGGGCCGGAGTCACCGCCGTCTTGAATTTGTGGGCCATTCAACGTTTGACCGGAGCCGCTCTGCCATCCAACCTGGCCGCCTTGTGCGGCGGGGGCGGAATGATCGCGGTCTCTTGGTATCTGTCGCGCCACTTGAACTGCCATTATATCCTGGAGTTTTTGATCAGCGGGTTTTTCGGGGTCACCGCTTATTTGGCCTTATTATGGATCCTGGGAGGGATCGGGAGGCAGGATCTAGAAATTATATCCGACCTGGTCGGTCATACGATGTCGCGTTCCAAGCAATATTAATAACGATCGGCGTTATCGGTGCGGAACGTAACCCGGGGATGCCAGGCGGAAAGCGAATGGGACAAGGAGAAGGAGGCTTTTAACGATATGAGTCTGCAGGTGAAAAAGAAACCCGAGTGCAACCTCGCCCAATTGGTGGAGGTCATGGCCAAGCTGCGGGGCGAAGGCGGCTGCCCCTGGGATCGGGAGCAAACCCAGGAGTCCTTAAAACCCTATGTGATCGAAGAGGCATTTGAGGTTTTGGAGGCAGTGGAGTCCGGCCGGCCGGACAAGCTCTGCGAGGAACTGGGCGATCTGTTATTGCAAGTGATCTTCCACGCCGAGATCGCCGCCGAGACCGGCCAGTTCGATATCGATGATGTCATTGGAGGGATCGTGGCCAAGCTGATCCGGCGCCATCCCCACGTCTTCGGCACCGTCGCGGTGGACGGAGTGGCCGGGGTCCTGGATAATTGGGAGAAGATCAAGCAGAGTGAGAAACCCGGCGAACGCCCGTCGGCGCTGGACGGGATCCCCAAAGATTTTCCCGCTTTGATGAAGGCCGAGAAGATTCAAGGGAAGGCGGCCCGGGTCGGTTTCGATTGGGGAAACCTTGAGGGACCGTTGGCCAAGGTCAAGGAGGAGTTCGGGGAGTTTGAAGCGGTGTTGGATCCCGCCGCGCTCCCGGAAGAGGGCAGCCCGGCCTGGAGCCGTTTGGAGGATGAATTGGGCGACATTCTGTTCGCCATGGTCAATGTGGCCCGGGTTTTGAAGATTCACCCCGAACTGGCGTTGCGCCGCACTATCGCCAAGTTTGACAAGCGTTTCCGGTATATCGAAGCGGCGGCCGCCGCGGCCGGGAAAAGCCTTCCCGAAATGACACTGGCTGAAATGGACAGATACTGGGAGGAGGCCAAAACCAAATAGACGTTTGGACCGATAATGAGGGCGCACAGTCGCCCTCATTTTTGTAACAGCGGATGATAATTTTCCCAATCCTTTTTCCGGAGTTCTCGGGACGTTTTCCTCCATGTGATTCCATTACTTCCTCCTCTGGAAAAAAGCAATTTCATCGTGATTTGAAAAAATTGTAATTTTATTTAAGGAATTTCCAAGAAAATGGCGAATTAATATAGTCCACTAATTTTTCCGGAAAGCAGCGAGCCAAGAACAGGGAATGGGGGTACGCTACGGTTGATGAAACAGTCATTGATGCAGCGGATTCAGCGCAACCAGCTGTTGCTGATCATAACCTTTGGCTGGTTGACCCTGCTCGCCCTGTTCATCCTGGTCTGGAACCAGACCGTCGGGTTGAATCAACAACGTTTACTGACCTTGGCGAAAGTCCTTGACCGGACGATTCAACGGCACCCCTCTTTATTCTTGAACTCCGCCGTCCCGGCGGGGCGGGTCAGAGCGGTTCTGGAGTCGGAGGTCGATCCGATTATCCGGAGTTTCCGGCCGGGCTACGCGGTGGGCTTTTACCCAAGTGGCCGCCAAAGACCGGTCATCCTGATCGATAACGGCGGGATCGCAGTCCATAAGGTAGAGGAGTGGCCGGCGGATGCAGTCCGGCGACCGCGGACAGACTCCAAACCCGAGTACGTACTGAGCTGGTCCGGGCCGCATCGGACCTGGCTCTATCAATGCGCTGAGCCGGTGCTCCGCAACCGCCGGATCGAGGGGTATGCCCTGGCCGCGGTCAGCTTGACGAGCATGATGGCATTTGGCGTGCAACTGGCACTTTGCGTTTCACTGATCACGCTCGGCGCCGGTCTGGTATCGGTCATGGCCAGCCAGCGCTTGAATGCGGCGATTCGACTGAATCTGCAGCAGTTATTGTTGATGGATCATCCGGCGCCCAAACCGGAATTTCAAATTGAAGAGTTCGACCGGATCGCCCGCTTCAATCAGAAGGTTTTTCAGGATCTCAAGAACGCTGAGCAGCAAAGGGTGGCTATCCTGGAGAGTATCAGCGACGCTTTTTTCGCTCTGAATCATCAATGGCAGTTCACTTATTTGAATCGCCAGATGGAGCGGATCTCCGGCTGGAAACGGGAACGGCTCCTGGGCGCATCCATTTTTCAGTTTTTCCCCCGCGCCAAACTGGAACCTTATATCCCAGCCGTGGAAGGGGCCTGTCACCAAGGGAAACCTCACCAACTGGAGCTGGAATGGGAACACGGCGTCTGGTATGAGCTTCATATCTATCCCGCTCCCACGGGAATCTCCGTCTATTTTCAGGATATCTCCGCCCGCAAAAACGCCGAAATCCAATTACGTGAGTCACAGCAGCGGTTGGCGCAGCTCCTGGAGAGCATCCACCATGCCTTTTTCACCTTGGACAGCAAGCAGCGGTTTACCTATCTGAATCAAGCGGCGGAACGCCTTTTCCAAATCCGCGGCGCGGAATGGCTTGGCAAGGTCGGATGGGATTTCTTTCA
The DNA here is from genome assembly GCF_004340685.1 of Hydrogenispora ethanolica. Classification (NCBI taxonomy): domain Bacteria; kingdom Bacillati; phylum Bacillota; genus Hydrogenispora; species Hydrogenispora ethanolica. Next base: position 125,087 of record NZ_SLUN01000005.1, read on the forward strand.
CGCCTATATGGAGCCCGGCTTCAGCCGGGAATTGGCGCGGGTCTGGCGCGAGCAGACCGTGAGCCGGTTTGAAACCTTTTCCCAACGGCTCGGAGTCTGGATTGAGGTGCACGCCTATCCCTCGGCGGAGAGTTTATTCATTTATGTACTGGACAGCACCGCGCGGAAACGCTCCGAAGAGACCCGCCTACGGCTGGCCGCCATCGTCGAGTCCTCCGAAGACGCGATCCTCAGCACCGATCTGGACGGCACTGTTACCAGTTGGAATAAAGGCGCGGAAGCGATGTACGGCTATCCGGCAGAGCAGGCCGTCGGTCAACCGGTGGGGCGTCTGTTGAAAGCCCCGGAAGGCGAGTCATCCATCACGGCGATCTTTCATCGCTGGAAAGAAGCGGGGATGAAGGGGACGACCGAGGCTGTGATGCTGCACCAGAACGGCGCTCCGGTCCATGTGGCGATCAAACTGGCGGCATTGTCGGGCATGAACGGCCAGACCATCGGGTACTCCGGCATTCACCGGGACATCTCCAAGGAAGTGATCTTCAAAAAGGAACTGCTCGCGGAGAGAGAACGGCTCTCCGTCACCTTGCGATCCATCGGTGAGGGCGTAATCGCTACGGATCGCCTGGGGCGGATCGTGTCGATGAATCGCGAAGCCGAGAGCTTAACCGGATACTCTCAGTACGAAGTCTTGGGGCAGCCGCTGGAGACGGTCTTTACCGTGATCGATCAACTGACCAGAGGGAAATACGAGGGGATCGTCAATGCCGTCCTGAACTCGGAAGAAATCATTCACCTCCACAATTTGTTCCTCCTCCACCAACATGAGCGGGAAATTCCGGTCAGCGTCAGTCTGGCGCCGATCAAGTCGGGCCGGGGCGAATGCTTCGGCGTGGTGCTGGTGTTTCAGGATATCACCGAGAAACAGCGCATCGAGCAAGAGCTGCTCAAAGCCGAAAAAATCGAATCGCTGGCGATTCTCGCCGGCGGGATCGCCCACGATTTTAATAATTTCCTCTCCGCCATCCTGGCCAATCTGCAACTGGCCCTCGCCAAGCTGAAGCGGGGCGATGATATCAGCCGTTACCTTGAGGAATCGGCCGATGCCACCCGCAAGGCCAGCGACCTCACCAAGCAGTTGCAGACCTTCTCCCGGGGCGAGGCTCCGGTTAAAAAAGCCGCCGCCATCGGCGATCTAATCCGCGATACCGTCCGTTTTGTGCTGCGGGGTTCCAAAGTAAAGGTCGAGTTCGAGCTGCCGGAGGATCTTTGGCCGGTCGAGATCGACAGCGGCCAGATCAGCCAGGTTCTCCATAATTTGACCCTGAACGCCAAACAAGCCATGCCTGGCGGCGGAACTTTGAGAATCCTGGGGCGGAACATCCGGATCCGGCCCGGTTCCCGCTATCTGCCCGGCGGCTATGTCGAATTGGCTGTCCAGGATGAAGGCGACGGAATCCCCCCGGAAAACTTGGGCCGGATCTTTGATCCCTTCTTTACAACCAAGGAGGAAGGGACCGGCCTGGGACTGGCCACCTCCTATTCCATTATCAAAAAACACAATGGCTATCTCGAAGTGGAGTCCGTTCCCCTGGTGGGAACCACCTTTACCATTTTATTGCCTGCTACGAATGCCCGGCCCGCCGTGGAGGAAGAAAGCCCGGAAGTGGCCGCGACCCGGGAAGCCGCCCTTTTATTGATGGACGACGAGGCAACGATCCGCGATAGTGTCGGCGAAATGTTGCGGGATGCCGGCTACCGCGTCGTGCTGGCCCGGGATGGCCGGGAAGTCTTGGAGGATTACCGGCGGGCCATGGAGGAGGGGGCTCCTTTTGATCTGGTGATCATGGACCTGACAGTCCCCGGAGGGCTCGGCGGCCAGGAGACCATCGCCGAGCTCAAAACGGTGGACCCCGCGGTAAGAGCCATCGTCTCCAGCGGTTACGCCAATGATCCGATCATCGCCGAGTACCAAAAATACGGTTTTTGCGGCGTAGCCGCCAAACCTTATAAGTTTGCCGAGTTGAAACGGATCATCGACCGGGCGTTGGTTGGCTCATGAGCCGGAGATTCTTAGGCGGCGCGGCAGGAAAAAAACGGCGCCGGAACGAATCAAGATCATGGGGATCCATCCGCCAAGCATTGGACCAAAAGGCTTGGGGCGGCAGGTACCATGGAAGGAGAAAAATCGGGATGAATATCGATCAAGAACTTCAAGAACGGGTCCGGGAGGAACAGGAATTACAATTTGAAGCGTTTACCAACCGGACGGCGCTGGAGATCGGGTTGAAACTGGCGGAGCGGGCTCAAAAAGAAAGGAAAGCCATCACCATCGACATCACCCGTTCCGGTCAACAGCTCTTTCATTATGCGTGCGAAGGAACGACGCCCGACAACGACCAATGGATTATTCGCAAGTGCCGGGTAGTGAACCGTTTCCATAAGAGTTCGCTCCGGGTGGGACAGCAATTGGTGAAATCGGGCACCACCATCGATCAGCGGTATTATGTGAATCCGCTGGAATACTCGGCCCATGGCGGCGCTTTCCCCATTCTGATTCGGAATGTCGGCGTGGTTGGCACTATCGCCGTCTCCGGCCTGGCCCAGGAGGAAGACCATGCCATGGTGGTCGAAGCCATTCGCCAGTATTTAAAAGCGTTGTGATAAACCCTGTCCGAAGGCAGGGTGACACAAAAGCTCAGAAAAGCAAGTGATAAAGTCGTTTTTTAGTCCATTGAAAGGATGATTTCCGAATTTGAGGACTTTATCACATGGCTTTTAAAAGCGTTGTGATAAACCCTGTCCGAAGGCAGGGTGAACATAAAAGCTCAGAAAAGCAAGTGATGAAGTCGTTTCAAACTCTCTCAGCGGGAGCGTCGATTGTTTAAAAAATTTGTAAATCTCCTATTTCAATAGAGGGAAAACCCGCCGGAGATTGAAGAATAGAAACGAAAGTTGCATGTATCGCAAATCTGGGTGATCGAGGTCCATACTGTGCAAAAAAGCGTAAAGTTGGTTGTCATCGGAATCGTCGTATTGCTGGCCATGCTATTGTCGACCGGCGTGTTGTTATCGGCAGTGAATAACGCGCGGCTCAAACCGGCGGCGCCGGTCGTGTTTCGGAGCACTAATAAAAACAAAACTGCGCTCGACCTGACTTCGCCCGAAACCACGCTGCAGAGCTATTACAAATGTATGCAAGCCGGGGATTGGGACGGAGTGGTCCAATGCTACGATCTGAAAACCTTCGCCCTCGCGAAGCCGGTTCCGATCAAAAACTTTCAGATTGTGAAAAAGATCGTTTACGAGGGTACCGAGACCACGACCTGGAATATCAAAGGTAGTCCCGGCCCGGCCCAACCGGGCGATGTGGAGCTCCAGGTGAAACTGAGCTATCAAGGGGGGCCCATCCCGGTCCAGGATGACCAGAGCGGCAGCTATGCATATCTATTGCGGAAATTCGACGACAAGTGGATGATCATAGCCCATCAGGTACGCAGATGACCGGCGCGGTAGGCCGTTCGGAGCGAAAAAGCCATTTGAACCGAATATTGAATACGATCGCAAAACCGGCGGAAGCCGGTTTTTTCTTTCCCCTCAACCAAGATAAGCGAACCCGATAACTTGTAGCGGCGCCGGCGCAAATGGCCGGCCTAAATATTTCCACCGGCGGTCGTCACCAGCTTGCAATGCTGTACTCCTTTGACGCTGCTCAAACGGCCGGCGATGGTCTGAATCGCCGTGGTATCGCCCCGCACCACCAGAACCTCCAGGCAATGATGGGCATCCAGATGGACATGAAGCACGGAGACGATCTTGTCGTGGTAATCGTGCTGAATATCATTGAGTCGGTCCGAGAGTTCCCGGAGATGGTGGTTGTAGACTAAAGTGATCGTGCCGACGGCCTGGGCGGTCCCGGTCCGCCAGCGCTCCTCGATCAGGTAATCGCGGATCAGGTCGCGGATAGCCTCCGAGCGGTTGGTATACCCTTTTTTGGCGATCAACTCGTCGAATTCCTCTAATAACGTGTTGTCGATGGAAACGCCGAATCGCTGTAAATTGGTTTCCATGGTTCCTCCTCTGTCACAATCAGCGTAAATTCCTCATCTATGCAACGACATTAATCCTTGGGTATATGTGTTTGCGAAAATAACGAACGCTTCACCGTTTTTTCGCAAATCATATGATTCAAATCATGTCGTTGCATATTGCATAATTCGAAACGACTGGAGGGATTCCTCCAATGGACCGCCGGCGAAAATTGGTTCGGGCTTAAAAGCGTTGTGACAAACCCTGTCCGAAGGCCAGGGTGAACCCAAAAGCTCGGGCCGGTTTACTATACTCTACTTTCAAATCGGCTAATTTAGGTGAAATAAAAGGGTTTTGAACCGAATATGTTAATTTTACCTCGATTGGCCATAGTTTCCTAAAGGTTTTACATTTTTGCTAACGAATTCTATTCATGTCAAATCGTTGTCATAACGGTAAAACGGGGCATGGTTTCCAAATCCAAGGGTTTAACATGAAAGGAGAGATAGCTATGAACAGATTCAGCAAGTTTTTGGCAGGCACAATGACTGTGATCGCGCTGATTTCCTTCAGTGTCGTCCCTGCTTTGGCGGGAACCAATTATTATTATTCGACGGGGAAGAGCACTTACTCCTCTGGTTACAGTCTCTATATCCCGGGATCCTACAGCACTCGTTATGGAGCGATTCCCATTTATCGGCCGGCGCCGTCCAAACCCACGACGCCGACGACGCCGACGACGCCCACGACTCCTACAACGCCGACCACTCCCACCACTCCCACGACGCCGAATACGCCGTCCACCGGTTTAGCCGCCGAGGAAACCAAGATGGTCAACCTGGTGAATCAGGAACGGACCAGCCGCGGAATCGCCGCCTTATCGGTCAATTCCACTCTGGTCACCCTCGCCCGGCTCAAGAGCGCCGACATGGTGAAGAACAATTATTTCGGACATACATCCCCGACTTACGGCTCGCCCTTTGATATGATGAAGAGCTACGGCGTGACCTACAAGACCGCCGGCGAAAATATCGCCGGGAACTCTTCCACCGAAGCCGCGCATCAGGCATTAATGAACAGTGAGGGTCATCGCGCCAATATTTTGAACACCAGCTATACCCAGATTGGTATCGGCATTGCCTCCGGCTCGGTTTACGGCAACATTTACACCCAGATGTTTATCGGCAAGTAAAGTGGAAGCATTCCCTATCCATTTTCCAAGTGTCCCCTGAATCGGAAGCCGCGCTCACCACGACGGCGGGTTCAGATTCAGCCGCCACAACCTGGATACATTGGTTGGTTGTAGTCGAAACGGTTTGACAAATCGGAACCCGGATCCATTCAAAAGAGAGGCCGCCGCGGAAAGCGGGCCTCTCTTTGCGGTCCGTTGGACCGGGCGAGCGCTGCCCCCATACGGGTAGAGATTTTCAAGAGAGCCATAATTCTTTATTCAAGCCATCGACCGACAGCACCCTGATCTCGGCGTCGCGACATTCGATGAGCTCCTTGGCCGTCAGATCGGCAATGATCCGCTCGATACTGGGCGGCGTCGATCCCAGGGTCTCGACCAGCAATTCCTTTTGCACCGGCATGCCCGCGCCGTTTTCGCCATGCAGATAGATCAGGAGGTTCAGCAAGCGGTACTTCAGGGGATACAAGCCGTCCTCGGCGCTCTTCTTGACCAGGCTGTAAAATTTCCGGCACAACACCTTATAAACATACAGGCTAAAGTTGACGTCCTGACGCAACCATTCTTCGTAGACCGCGTGCGGGATGACCAGCAAGGTCGAGTCGCGGATCGCCTCCAGCGTGCCGCAATAGGGCAAGCTTTCCAGGCCCTCAACCTCGCCCAGGATCTCGCCGGGGTAGAGAATGGCGATGAAGTATTTCGCGCCCAAGGGGTTGCAATGGTAGGACTTGAAGTTGCCCTCTAAAAGAATATACGTAAAGCGCGGCGTCTCGCCCTGGAAAAAAAGAATCTCGCCGGTCCCGACGTGTTTGATCTCCAACTGACGGTAGATTTCCGGAGGGCAGCGCTTGATCAGGCCTTGCAGCTCCGCGTTATCCATCAAAGCGTTCATCGTTTCGTTCCTCCTACAACCATTATAAAGGAAAATGGAGTTTTGAAAAGGATAAAATTGTAACGGAAAGCGGAGGAGCGTCAAAACGGAGAGGAGATCGACGGCAAGAGGCGAAAGTATTCAGCATAGAATAGAACCAGCCGTTCCGGCACGGACGGGATTCTCCCGAAAAGAGCGGGGTTTGCCCGGGACAGGCGGGGGTTTGAAGGGGGTTCTCGGATGGAACTGCAATTGATTCGAAATGCGACGATCCGGATGAGCTATCACGGACAGAACCTGTTGGTTGATCCCTATTTTGCGGAGCCGTTCAGCCTGCCTTCGTATACGGGCCGCTCGCGGAATCCTCTGACAGAGCTGCCCCTCGCTCCGGCGGAGATCCTGGCCGGCGTCGATCTGGTGATGGTCTCGCACCGGCACTCCGATCATTTTGACGCGGCCGCTCAAGCGGTGTTGGCGCGGGATATGCCATTGTTGTGTCAACCGGAGGACGAGGCGGCCCTGCGGGAGCTGGGATTTACCGCGGCCTATCCCGTCGGTCCGAGTTGGGAGGGCCGGGGAATCCGGATCGCGCGGGTCCCGGGACGGCACGGCAGCGGGGCGGTGCTGGCGGAGATGGGTCCGGCCTCGGGCTTTTTCTTCGAGGCGGAGCAGGAACCCAGTGTATACTGGGCGGGCGACACGATCCTCTGCGAAGAGGTCGGGGATATTTTGCTGCGCCGCCGGCCCCAGGTGGTCATCGTTCATGCCTGCGGCGCCGAATGGGGTCCGGCGGAAAAGATCGTGATGGATGAGTTTCAGACCGTGGCGGTCTGCAAGATGCTGCCGGAGAGCATCGTCGTGGCCACCCACATGGAAGCGCTGGATCATGCCACGGTTTCGCGGCAGATGTTGCGGGAATACGCCCGCAAGAACCAGGTTCCGGACGAACAGTTGCGAATCCCGGCCGACGGCGAGCTACTCCGCCTGGATCTGGGGATATTGCCGGTCCGGAAGCCGTAGCCGCCAAGGAAAGGTCCGGCGCCGAAGAACGCGCGCTTCCGGGAGCGACCGGCACACCGAATTCATTTCCTGGGCTTCGGCGCGGGCTCCGGAGCGTCCTCCGGCTTCCTCCCGGGCATTTTCCCCCGTTGGGTCAGCCATTTCAGTTTCCGCGCCATGATCGTGGCCTGCCAGGCCCCTTTGGCGAACTGTCGGGGCAGCCAGCCGACGCCTTGCCAGAAACGAAGGAAGATCGGGATCAGCGCCGCACTGAAGCAGCAGAAATAAAAAGCCACTCCCAGCAGGAGCGTCAACCAGACGTAAGCCCGCAATTCCAGCCAGGTGCTCCAATAGATCAAGCAGCCGCTGATCGCCAGCGCCAAGAGCCAAAAGAGCAGATCCCCCAGGAAATCGACGAGAAAACCGGTGCGGATCCGGCACCGGAAGACCCGGTACAGATCGAAAAATCCGCCCAAAAACAGGCCGGTGGCGAAGAGAATCAGAAATGAGCTGACTTGCAGTTGCAGATATTCCATCCAGGCTCCTCCCGTTAGAGCTTATGCCCGGTCTGGAACTTCTATGCCGGCTTTGGAAGCCATGGGATAAAGTCTCTTTCCAATCGGTTCAGCCTGAAAAGGTTTAAATATCGACTTTATCCCTTGCTTCTCGGAGCTTTTGTGTTCACCCTGACCTTTCGGACGGGGTTTATCACAACGCTTTTAAAGGAACCCGGCCGCAGGGTCGGGCGCGGAATTCAGTCGCGGAACAGCTTGCGGTTGGCCCACCAGAAAAGGATCAGCCAGCAGAGGAAGGAGAGTCCGAATAAGACTTTCAGCCCGGCCTGCATCGACAGGGAGAGCCGCAGCTGTCCGGCCAGGCTCACCCGGCGCAGTTCCCGCCAGGCGGCGAGGATCTTCTGGACATAGGAGCGCGTCTCGGCGAATTTGGGGGCAAATCCCGGCTGCACGTTGGTCAGCCCGGCGTTGTAGGCCTCCAGAGCCAAATCGGCCCGGCCGTTATAGCGGTCGAGCAGCACCCGAAAATAACGGGTGCCCACCCGGATATTGGCCTCGGGATTGAAGATGCAGTTCCGGGGATCGGCGCAAGGGTCGCCGTAGGCATGCTCGCCGTCGCAGGAAGAGTGGCTGTATTGCCGCCAGACCTCGGGCATGATCTGCATCAGGCCGCGGGCCCCCGCCCGGGAGACCGCTCCCGCCTTGAAATTGCTCTCGGCCTTGATGATCGAGTAGACCAGGTTGGGATCGAGTTGGTTCTGGAGCGAATAGCGGTTGATGGCGGTGATCACCGGTTGGAATGCGCCGGCCAGCACTTCCTCGTTGCGGGAGGGATCGGCCAGCATCTGCAGGGTTTTTCCGGTCGGCCGGTCAACGACCAAAAGACCGACCCCGGTCATCAGCATCAAAAGCGAGGTCAGTAAAAAAAAAGAAAACAGCCAGCCCCGATCGAGATTCTTTTTGGCCTGGAACGAGTCGAGAAAAAGGACGAAGGGACTGATGATAAACCTGACAACGATCAGGAAGAATCGGATGAAGCCTCCCCGGGCGCGTCGCTTACGGCGCCGGGCGGCTGTAGAAACGGCTGGCATGGTCTCACCTCAAGCAGAAGTATTCGCTGCCAGAGTGGGAAACTCCTGCCGCCGGCCTTGTTAACGATCGGCTATTTCCAAGATGGGCCGCAACATCCTCCGCTCCGGCCCGTTTACTTCATTAAATTGCTGAAAAAACCCTTGCTCTTTTTGGATAATTCCTCGCCCACGTAGGCCAGGGAATGAAATTCCCCGTCCAGCAGCACCTTGCCCTGATCGAGATTCAACTGTTGCACATGGAGCCGCTCGCCCTTGATCTCCAGTACCCCTTTGCTGGTCTCCAGGATGATCTTTTCCTCGTCAAAACTGCCCAGGTTGGTGACTCCGTCCACTCCCAGCAGGTTGCGGTTGCTCAATGTCAACTGATGCGGTATCTCCGGCGTTCTTTTCTTCTCTTCCACGGCGATCCCTCCTACCCCACATCCATATTCAAAATACCGGGCGGTTATACCGGGTAGGGCCGGGGGCACCGGAAATAAAAAAGCTCTCCTCCGGAAAGGGGAGAGCGGGTTTCGGGCGTTTTTCCGCGAGCATCGTTACCAGATCTTATCCACGTGCGCTTTGGGATAGAAATGCTTTACAATGTCTTCGGGGGATTTATTCTCGCGGGCCAGCGCATGGGCGCCCCATTGGCTGAGTCCGACGCCGTGGCCGAAGCCCCGGCCTTTCAGCGTGACCTTGCCGCCCGTGGTGGAGATGTCGGTGAGCCAGATCGAACGCATCTTTTCCGGCCCGATATTGATGCGCAGGTCGGCGCCGTGTACCTGGGCCGTCCCCTTATCGCCGACGATCCGGATGCCTACCGCTCGGTAGTGTCCTCTTTTGACCACCTCGAAACGGCGCACCATGCCGACCTCCCCTTGGTTTAATTTCTTGAGAGCCTGGTTGATCTCATCGCTGGTGAAGGTGGCCTGCCAGAGCAGCTCCGATTTGGGGATGACCTTTTCTTCGGGACTCTTCACCGACTGAACGTAGGGAGGCTCGGCCTCCTTGTAGGCCAGCCCTTCTTTGGCGAGGGCGGTCACCCCGCCGGAACTGGCCGAGTACCAGCCCTTGATGTAACGGTTGTTATAGGTCAGGACCAAACCCTTGGTCATCTGGACCGCCTTCCGGATGGTGGGGGTGATGTTTTTGGCGTTATAAGCCTGAGCTTCTTTTTCATCGGTCGAGATGTCGGTGCCGTGGAGCGCGCGGGTGCCTCCCCGCGAGAGGAATTCCATGGTGAAGGTGCGGGCGATGATGGCTTGAGCGGCGTAAGCATTCAACGGCCAGCCCGGCTTCATCTCTCCGGCGACCACTCCGACCAGGTATTCATCGATATCCATTTTCACTTTTTTGCCGGAGTCTTTCATATATACCGAGATCACCGGCGGTTTTCCGAACCGGGTGACGATGTTTTTGATCAGGGTTCCTTCCTTGCCGGGACAACCGGCGGCGAAAAGCACCGTTCCTATCAAAAAGCATACTAAGAGCCGAACCTGCTTGCTACCCATGGAATCTCCTCCCCGTACCATATTTCGATCTATGCAACGACATGAATCCTTGAAGGATATGATTTGCGAAAATAACGAACGCTTCACCGTTTTTTCGCAAATCATGGGATTCCAATCATGTCGTTGCTTCTAGCATCTCTTCTTCGGGGGATTTTATACCTTGAGGTTCCTGCGGGCACGGAGTGCGGAAGGAGGGGTTATTCGGGCGCGGCGGGGCCGCTGGTTTTATTCCCGGATGATCGCCAGTCGCTTCAGGACCCGGGCCACCACCCACCCGTAGAGATTGTAGCCGAGCAAAATGACGAACAGGTCGAAAGTCCGGCGGTGGATCTCGCGACTGTAATGGAAGGGTTCGTCCAGGAAGCCGAGATGGAAAAAGAAAATGCAGGAGCTGATGAAGATGATCTTCCATCCATAATGGCGGCCGGTGAGGAACTTGGTGAACAGAAAGGCGATGATCACGCCCCAGAAAGCGCCGGCCAGGATGGTGATGAAGAAAGCCAGCAGGTTCGACGGCAGCGTATTGTGGTAGGTAAAGACGGTCTCGCCGGACAAATAGGCGAAGCTGTAGCGGGTCAACCCCAGCCAGTGAAGGGTTTCGGTGCAGAGAAACATGACCGTGGAGCCGATGATGCCGGCCGTAGCGCCTTTGATGAATTCCTGCTCTTTTTCGAAATGGTCCATGCTCTTCCCCCGCTTTCCCTTATTATTTGAAATGCCGGACGGAATATGCCGGGACTCTCCCGGATGAGGGAAAGATGGTCCGCCGCGCCCCTTCCGGTAGGGTTCCGGCCCCAACCTTCCCGGATAAGCGGGGCTTTGCGAAGAATAATAAGCGGGGAGAAATTTGCCGTAGGTGATGCCGTGAATCCGCTCCATCCCATCAAACATTTGGGCCGTTACCGCCAGATCGGCATGGTCTTTGTGAAGCACGGCTTCGGCGGAGTCCTGGATCAGCTGGGGATCCTCAAATACCTGCAGTTGCCGCGCAGGGCCCCGGAAACGGCCCATGCCAGGCTCTCATGGGGGGAACGGCTCCGGCTGGCCCTGGAAGAGTTGGGGCCGGCCTTCATCAAGCTCGGCCAGATAGCCAGCACCCGACCGGAGCTGCTGCCGGCCGACGTCATCCTGGAGCTGGAGAAACTCCGCGATGAAGTGCCGGCCATTCCGGGCGAGGCGATTCGCCGGGTGATCGAGCAGGAATTGGGGGCCGGCGTGGCTGCGCTGTTCGCCGAATTTTGCGAAGAGCCGCTGGCCGCGGCCTCTATCGCCCAGGTCCACCGGGCTCGCCTGCGGGATGGCGCGGCGGTGGTAGTCAAGGTGCAGCGGCCCGGGATCGAGCGGATCATCGAACACGACCTGAACATTCTGGAGGATCTGGCGGGCTTCCTGGACCACCGGACCAAATGGGGCCGGATTTATGATTTCGGCGGGATGGTGGCGGAGTTCGGCCGGGCGCTCCGCAACGAGCTGGATTTCCGGGTCGAAGCCGCCAATGCCGACCGCCTCCGGGAGAATCTCCGCCGGGAGTCCTGGGTGCGGGTGCCGGCGATTCACTGGAACCTGACCGCCCGGCGGGTCCTGACCATGGAATTCATCGTCGGCGTGCCGCTTAGCCCCGCGGCGCTGCGGGCCCAGGGGCTGGACCGGACGCTGCTGGCGCGGCGGCTGGCCGCCACCTGGCTCAACCAGATCCTGCGCGACGGCTTTTTCCACGCCGACCCGCATTCCGGCAATATTCTGGCCCTGCCCGGCAACGCGGTCGCCCTGCTCGATCTGGGCATGGTCGGACGGCTCAGCGGAGACCGCCAGTCCCAGCTCTTAAAGGTGCTGATCGGCCTGATCTTCGACAACAACCGGCTGATCGTCCAGGCGCTGATCGACTTGGGGGTAGTGAACGATCAGCCTGTGAATCTGCGGCGGCTGGAGCGGGCGGTCGGCCGGGTCCGCGAGAAGTATCTGACCCTGACGGTGCGGCAGATCCGGATCGGCGAGATCTTCCGGGAACTGTTCGGCCTGGCCTCCTCCTTTCAGTTGATGGTGCCCGAGGAATTCGCGGTGCTCGGCAAGACCCTGATGCTGCTGGAGGGGCTGGTGGCCAGCCTGGACCCGGACCTGAGCGTGCTGGAGATCGCCACCCCCATCACCAAGCGGCTGCTCCTCGGGAAGCTGGCGCCGGTGAACCTGAAGCAGCTGGCTTTGAAGGAGCTGATCGACTACGGGCTGCTGGCCTCGCGGCTACCGTCGTTCCTCATGAACCTGCTGGTCAAGATGGAGGAGCGGGACTTCGCCCTCTCGATCCGGGTGGCCGACTGGGAGCGGATCATCGACCGGCTGACCCGGCTCTTCAACCGCATCGCCTTCAGCATCATCCTCCTGGCGCTCAGCATCATCGTGGCCGGCGTCATCATTGGCTCGGGCATCGGCGGCCTGGTGGCGGAGCTCGGCAACGCCCATATCCTGCGGCTGGAATCGCTGCTCGCCGTCATCATCATGGCGGGGCTGGTCATCTACCTGATCCGCTCGGGGCGAATCTGAAACGGGCGGTTCCGAGAAAATGTCCTTTGGGGCCGCAAATCTCATTTTCGCTCCTGAAAATCGAATCATCAGTCCTAGAAATCGAAAAATCCGGCCGGATAATTACATTTTCCGCCGTGAGAATTGAAAATTCATTCCCGATAATCGAATTTTCCGGTCTGAGAATTGCATTTCCGGTTCTGAAAGTTGCAATATCGCTCCTGAGAATTGAAATTTCCATCCAGAGAATCGAATTTGCTGGCCTTGAAATCGAAATTTCGGAATAGAAAATATCAAATTATCAAAATAAAATGAGAATTTGAAAAAAGAAGCTTATCGGCGAACGGCAGAGGGGGCGCTAGGGCGGATTGGGGCGGGTTCCGGAATAATAGTTCGATATGGTACTATCAGGGCTTGACAAAATTAGTTCTATATCGTACTATTTTGGTAAGGAATCATTTTCCAAAGGAGTGTTGTCGATGGACCAAACAACCGCCCTCCGGCTGAGCCGGGAATTGATCGCGGCCGTGCCCGCCGCTTACCTGACGACCATCAATGCCGGAGTGGATTTCCCGGAGACCCGGGCCATGCTGAATCTGCGCAATCCGGCGCTCTATCCCGGATTGGCGGCGGTTTTCGCCGGCTTCGGGGATGACTTGGGGACCTATTTTTCCACCAATACCTCGTCGCCCAAGGTCGGCCAGGTCACGGCCGACCCCCGGGCCTGCGTCTATTACTGCCAACCGTCGGACTGGCACGGGCTGACGCTCCAGGGCCGGCTGGAACTGGTGGAGGATCCGGCGCTCAAGGCGGCCCTATGGCAGCCGGGCTGGGAAATGTATTACCCGGCGGGAGTGGGCGATCCCGATTACGCGCTGCTGCGTTTCCGGCCGGTGCGGGCCAAGTTTTATCACCAGTTGAGCGTCTGCACCATGGATCTGGCGGAGCATTCGGCATGAGCGGACTGCGGCGGGGCGGGTTTCTGATCACCAAGATTCATCAGCTGTCCGGGCGGATCTTCGCCCGGAAGCTCCGCGCCCACGGGATCCATGAGATCAATCCGGCCCAGGGCCGGATCCTCTTTGTGCTTTGGGAGAACGACGGGATCGCCATCGAGCAGCTGGCCAAGCGGACGCAATTGAGCAAATCCACCCTCACCAGCATGCTCGACCGGCTCGAAGCCGACGGATTCCTGGTCCGCGAGCCGTCCCTGGAGGACCGGCGTAAGATCCTGATCCGGCGGACCGAGAAAGACCGGGCGCTGCAACAGGTCTATCTGGAGATCTCGGCGGAGATGATCGCCCTCTTCTACCAAGGGCTGAGCGAGGCGGAGCGGGACCGCTTCGAGGCGGATCTGGAGCGGATCCTGGCCAATCTGGAGGGAGCGGAGAGTAGCGGCTAATCGGCGAATAAGGCAATGGGCCGGAAGCGTTGCCCGTCGAATAAGCCCCGGTCGCTGATCTTCAGCTCCGGGATGACCGGCAGGGTCATGAAGGCCATGGTCATGAAGGGGTCGGCCATGGTCGCGCCGAGCGCCCGGGCGTGTTCGGTCAGCCGGCGGTGGTCCGCGGCGACGCTGGCGCCGTCCCCGTCGCTCATCAGCCCGGCCACCGGCAGCGGCAGGACGGTTTCGGCCTCGCCCGCGACGACGGCCAGGCCGCCCCGGAGCGCGATGATGCGGTTCACCGCCCGCGCCAGGGAGGCGTCGTCGGCGCCGATGGCCACGATATTGTGGGAGTCGTGGGCGACCGAGGCGGCGATGGCCCCTTCCCGCAGTCCGAAATGGTGAATGAAGCCCACCGCCGGCGCGGCCGGACGGTAGCGGTTGAGCACGGCGATCTTCAGCAGGTCCCGGCCCGGATCGGCCACGGCCCAGCCGTCGGCCACGGTCGGCGGCAGATTGAGCTTGGCGGTGACCAGCTCGCCGTCGACGGCGCCGATCACGTTGAGCAGACCGGGCCGGACCGGGATCCGGAAGGCGGCGGGAGACTGCGGCGCAGCCGCGAATCGATTGACCGATTCGCTCCGGGAGCGGGGGATCAGGCTCCGGCCATTCTCCGCCACCGGTCGTCCGTCGATGTAGGTCGCCAGGATCCGGAACTCGCTGAAGTTGTTGATCACCGCGAAGTCGGCGGGGTCGCCGGGCTGCAGCAGTCCGACCTCCAGGCCGTAATGGCGGATGGGATTGAGCGAGGCGCAGCGGAGCACCTGGAATCGATCATAGCCCAGTTCCAGGGCTGCCTTGACGGTCCGGTCGAGATGGCCGGCGAGCAGATCGCCGGGGTGCCGGTCGTCGGTGCAAAACATCACCTGCTCGGGGCAGGCGGCGATCAGCGGGTGCAGGGCGGCGAAGTTGCGGGCCGCGCTGCCCTCGCGGATCAGGATCTTCATGCCGCGGCCGGCTTTTTCCAACCCTTCCTCCAGGGTGAAGGCCTCGTGATCGGTGGAGATTCCGGCCGCCAGGTAGCGGTCCAGGGCCTCGCCGCGCAGTCCGGGGGCATGGCCGTCCACCGGCCGGCCGTGGCGGCGGGCTGCGGCCAGCTTGGCTAGAACCTCCGGATCCCCGGCCAGGACCCCGGGGTAATCCATCATCTCCCCCAAGAACTTGAGCCCGTCGCGGACGAACAGCTCCTCGATCTCCCGGGCGTCGAGGACCGCTCCGGAGGTTTCATAGGCTGAGGCCGGCACGCAGGAAGGCGCGCCGAAATAAAATTTGAACGGCGCGGTGCGGCCGTTCTGAACCATATAGCGAACCCCGGCGCTGCCGAGGACATTGGCGATCTCGTGAGGATCGGCGACCACCGCCACGGTGCCGTGGCAGACGGCGGCCCGGGCGAACTCCGCCGGGACCAGCATCGAGCTTTCGATGTGGATGTGGGCGTCGATCAGGCCGGGGATGAGGTACCGGTCATAGGGCCGGTCCTCCCAACGGATCGCGGCGATGCGCCCCCCGGTCACGCGGACGGTGGCGGGGCGGATGGTGGCGGCGACCACGTCGACCAGGTTGCCGGATATGCTGAAGCTGGACTCGGACATGGCGGACTCCTTGCGAAACGGATTGGCGCGGAATGGAATAAACTTCAAGTCCGTATATTTTCCACCGGGCGCGGGGTATTTCCTGCCGGACTCCCTAAAAAATCGGATTTTTTCAAGGCCCGCGTTCCGGAGTCCGGAGGCGGGTTGCTCTATCGATATGCCGCAACGGCGGCGAATATGACAGCCGGGGGGCGGAACCGGAAGAAGCGAAGCGGGGCTGTCCCTCGGGAGCGGAAGTATGGTAATATGAGAGGAAAGCGAAAAGATGGGGAGGAATCGGGCCATGTCCACAACCTTGATCAAAGATCTGGTGGTTAAGAACCGGAGTTACCGGCGGTTTGACGAAACGGCGGCGCTGGACCGGAGCGTTCTGGAGGGATTGGTCGACCTAGGCCGGCTGGCGATGTCGGCCGCCAACCGTCAGCCATTGAAATATCTGATCTTTTGCGACCCGGAGCGCAACGCCCGGATCTTCGACTGCCTCGGCTGGGCCGGCTATCTGAAGGATTGGCCGGGACCGGAGCCCGGCGAGCGTCCGACCGGCTATATCGTGATGCTGATGGATACGCAGATCAAAGACCCGATGGGTCTTGACGCCGGACTGGCCGCGGCCAACATTCTCCTGGGAGCGGTGGAGCGGGGATTGGGCGGCTGCCTGATCGGAAATATCAAGCGGGACGAACTCCGGGCGCTGCTGGGGATCGAGGACCGCTACCAGTTGTTGGCGGTGATCGCCCTGGGCAAGCCGGTGGAGCGGGTGGTGCTGGAGAAGGCCGGGCCCGGCCCCGAGGCGGACATCAAGTACTGGCGGGACGAGCGGCAGGTGCATCACGTGCCCAAGCGGGAGCTGCGGGAGATCATCCTGAATTGAGGACCGGGCTCCGGTGAGGAATGGTCGAGCCTGCCTGCTTCTATGCTGGGCAGGCTCTTTCTTTTTACATCAAGAAGCGGATTTCTCCCGCCAAAAGCGATAAAGGGGGCCATCCGCCGGGCGGCGGATGGCCGGTGTGGGCGCGGCGCCACTGAAACCGGATTACGCCTGGATATCCACGGCTGCGCCGATTCCCTGTTCCACGGAAACGGCGCTTTGGCGACTTGCCGCGCCGCCGGAAGCGGCGGAAGAGGTGCCGCTGTTTCCGGACTGCGCCTGGGCCTGCTTCTGCTCAAGCTGCTGGATTTGCGCCTGGAGCGTTTGGATCTGTGCTTCATAGGCGGCGATCGCTTGCTGTTTTTGCTGAGAACTTCCGGATGGGTCCTGCTGCAGATCGCTGATCTTCGCTTCGATGGCTTCGATCTGCTGCTCCAGGCTTTTGATCTGGCTCTGATAGTCCCGATTGTCCCGGGCCGTCGTTCCGGCCGCGGCCTGGCGGTTGGAAGAGGCGGCGGAGATGGCGCTGACGTTCATGTCAAGCCCTCCTTTCTTACACGCTCTTGAGGTGACTGGAATACGCGTTGATCGCGGCCAGCATCGCGGGGTCCCCGGTCTGGCCGTTGCTTCCGGCGGCGGCGGAGACTCCGCCGGCCGCCGACTTACAGGCGCCACAGCCGAGACAGGCGTCATTTCCCTTGGGACAGACCTGCGCGGTACTTCCGCCGCCCGACGCGCCGCTCAATTGGAGAGTGTCGCCGTCCGAAGTGCTGGACACCGTCTGCGTTTCGGAGTCTTTCTCAGTGGCTTTGGCACTGGTCGCCGTGGGGTAAAAACTGAGGGATGAGATTGCGGAAATCGACATTGCTTTCACCTCCTTCTGTTGGTGCCGGCCTTTGCCGAATCGGGCGGAACCCGGTGCGGAGTTCGCTCCATTCGACAATGCGCGCGCTCATAAAAACAATTTTATATTCGGCCGGAATTCTTTAAATCGGATTTAAAAAAGGCTTTGCCACCCAACGATTTAAGGGGAGCCGGGGACGCGCCCCGGCCGGAAGCACCGCTGGAACAGGAACTTTCGGTCGCAATCATGCCCCGGGAAGGTCGCACTGGGCATAATGGCCTATATTCCCAAAGGGGCTGGTAGGTCTTTATGCCTCTTTCTGAAAAATCAACAGATTTTGGCTAGACACCCCAAATGTTGTGGTGTATCATAAATCATGGTACTAGATGTAGTGTTTCTTGAGGGCTCCATACCCGTCATAGCAGGGCAAGGTCAAATAGGAGGAGATACGAGGAATGGCAATCAATCAAGCAGAAATACGGAACGATGAAAAAGGCGCGCAAAAGGAACTGTTCAAAGTGGTCGAAATGATTCACCGGACTCCCGAGCGGGTTTTCCGATCGATCCGCAAACGGGACGGCCGGATCGTCGAATTCAACATCGGCCAGATTGCCTCAGCCATCTTTAAGGCGGCCAAGGCGGTCGGCGGCGCGGATCAGCGGCTCGCCGACGAGCTGGCCGACGTGGTCGTTCAATATCTGCAGAAACGGATCGGCGCGGCCATACCCACGGTCGAAGAGGTTCAGGACGCGGTGGAGAAGGTGTTGATCGAGACCGGACACGCCAAGACCGCCAAGGCCTATATCATTTACCGGGACCGCCGCACCCGGCTCCGCGAATCCAAATCCGAACTGATGGACGTGGTGGAAGAGATCCTGGTGGAGACCAGCCGCGAGAATGCCAATGTCAGCAATTCGCCCTCCGCCAAGATGCTCCAGATCGCTTCGGCGGCCAGCAAAAAATATTACTTATCGCGCTTGATTCCCGAGGAGATGGCCGCGGCCCATGTCGCGGGCGATTACCATATTCACGACCTCGATTTTTATGGCAAGACCCTGACTTGCGTGCAGATCCCGCTGGGCAAACTGCTGGAGAGCGGCTTCAATAACGGCCACGGCTACATCCGGCCGCCGCACCGCCCGACTTCGGCCACGGCGCTGGCAGCCATCATCCTGCAGAGCTCCCAGAACGACATGCACGGCGGGCAGTCTTTCGCCTTCTTCGACCGGGACATGGCCCCGTTCGTGGAAAACGCCGACGAGGACGAGGTTTTTCAGGCCATGGAAGCCCTGATCTATAATTTGAACTCCATGCACAGCCGGGCCGGAGCCCAGGTTCCTTTCTCCAGCATCAATCTGGGCTGTGACACCACCCCGGCCGGACGGTCCGTCACCAAAAACCTGCTCCTGGCCTATGAAAAAGGTTTGGGACGGGGCGAATGCCCGATCTTCCCCAACATCATCTTCCGGCTGCAGCAAGGGGTCAATTTCGAACCGGGCGATCCCAATTACGACCTCTTCCAGCTGGCGATGCGGGTCTCGGCGCAACGGCTCAACCCGACCTTTTCGTTTATGGATTCCACCTTTAACCGGCCTTACGGCGCCGAAGTGGCCTATATGGGCTGCCGGACCCGGACCATCGGCAACCGTCACGGCGCCGAGGTCACCGACGGCCGGGGCAATCTCTCTTTCACGACGCTCAACCTGCCGCGGCTGGCCATCAAGGCCGGCGGCGATCTGGAGAATTTTTACCACGAGCTGGAGCGGATGATGGCCCTGGCGGCCCGCCAGTTGTACCACCGCTACCGGGTCCAGGCCAAGCTCAAGGCGAAGGACATGCCCTTTCTGATGGGCCAGGGGCTGTACATGGATTCGGATAAACTGAAGCCCAACGACCCGATCGCGCCGGCCATCAAGCACGGCACGCTCTCCATCGGCTTCATCGGACTGGCCGAAACCCTGGTGGCGCTCACCGGCAGCCATCATGGTCAAGATCCGGCCGCGCAGCGGCTGGGCCTGGAGATCGTCGGCTTCATGCGTAAGCTGGTGGACGATTTCGCCGAGGAGTACGATCTGAACTATACCTTGCTGGCGACCCCGGCCGAAGGGCTCTCCGGCCGTTTCGTCGCCATGGACCGGAAACGCTTCGGGGTCATTACCGGCGTCACCGACCGCGAGTATTACACCAACAGTTTTCACGTCCCGGTCAGTTTCGAGATCTCTTCCTACGACAAGGTGGCGCTGGAGGGACCGTACCACCAGATGGCCAATGCCGGCCACATCAGTTACGTGGAGATGAAAGCGCCGCCCATCGACAATCTGGACGCCTATGAGAAGCTGCTGCGGCACATGGCCGCCTCCGATATGGGGTATGCCGGGATCAACTTCCCGATCGACGAGTGCCTGAGCTGCTCGTACCGGGGCGTCATCCCCGAGGATGAATGCCCGTCCTGCGGTTCGCCCCAGATTCGGCGGGTGCGCCGGATCACCGGCTACCTGTCGACCGTGGACCGCTTCAACGACGCCAAACAGGCCGAGCTGCGCGATCGCTCCAAGCACTGGCTCTGAACCCTCATTGATCAGTCGCCGAGACCTTCCCGTCCGCGAATGGGGGTGGGAAGGTCTTTTTATTTTGACCCGGACCTGGGCCGAATGAAGGGCGTCAAGCCCGGCCGGAGCAAGCGGTTGACGCTGGCGCAGGCGGCCGGAATGCCCCCTTTCTCGCCGGAGTGATGCGTTCAGTTATTGCGGACGCTCCTTGAGCGACCCAAGATACCTGCTCAGTGACTGCGCGAGCCCGCGCAGTCGCTGAGCAAGCTTACCGAGTCGTCGAGCAAGCTTACCGAGTCGTCGAGCAAGCTTACCGAGTCGTCGAGCAAGCTTACCGAGTCGTCGAGCAAGCTTACCGAGTCGCTGAGCGAGCTTACCCAGTCACTGTGCAAGCTCACAGGGTTACTGGGCAAGCTCACACACCCACCGTGCAAGCTGACTCGGTCACTGCGCCAGATCGCACAGTGACTGGGCAACCCGGCACCTTTGCCGGGCACGTTTTCGCAAACGTCGGGCGGGCTTCTCCGGTTCCTGATCCGGGCGTAATCAGGGTGAGAACGCCGCTTCCGTTCGGATGTTACCCTCCCATATCCGCGGAGTTAAGGAAGGTGTACAATTGGTTACTATTCCGTAAACCTGTTGAATTCCAGAAAGCAATCGCATATAATGAAATCAGAGAGGGACAGAAAATAAAATAGAGGGACAAAAAAAGTCCCGATCATGAAAAAGGAGGAATTACAATGAAAAGATGTCCGGATTGTCAAAAAGAGGTTGGTTACGGTCGAGTCTATTGCCCGCACTGCAGCGCGGAGTTGTTCCGGGGGCGCCATCACGAAGTGGCCGCGGCGTCATTGAATGCCAGAGTGTTGTTCCGAAGCTAGCGGTATCAAGCCCCGCTTTTTTTTTGCCCAAAATTCCCCGCGCGCCCGCGGATTCGAGAGAAAGCCAAAGTTTCGAATATCACTCCCGGCCCCTCCGGTGTCAGGCAATGGTTCCGGATGGAACGGGGATCAGATACAGCTATCCCGGCCAACCCGCGGCCGCCTTTCCGGCGCCCCGGGTTTTTATTTCATATCGCTCCGGTGATTCGAGGCTCACATGATTTCGGGAAGAGGAATTTGGCGCTCCAACCAGAATTGATTCCAAAAGAGCCGTGATAAACCCGGCTAAAAAGCCGGAAGGGTCACAGCGATTGCTTAAAGCTTAGAACAACACGGAGGAGATACCATGGAGAATCTGGATTTCGCCACGAGAGGAGTCTGTTCCACCCGGATTCACCTCACGGTGGACAAGGGAGTCCTGATCAAGGTCAGTTTCGACGCAGGCTGTAACGGCAATCTGCAAGGCATCAGCCGCCTGGTCGAGGGAATGCCGGTCGGGGAGGTTATCGAACGGTTGAAAGGGATCCGGTGTTCGGGCAAATCGACCTCTTGCCCGGATCAACTGGTGCAGGCATTGGAAAAGCTGGAGCGCGCCGCCGGCGCTGACCGTGGCGGAACGGAAAATCATGAGGCTGCCGGTTGCGGACGCTAAATTTGGGGGAGGAAAATCATGGCCGATCTGCAAAGGGAGATTGCGTTAGAATTTGTACGGGTCACGGAGGCCGCGGCCCTGCGGTCCAGCCGCTGGCTGGGTCTGGGCGACAAGGATGGCGTGGACAAGGCGGCTTCCGATGCGATGCGCGGAATGTTGGACCTGATCGCCATCCGGGGCACGGTGATCATCGGCGAAGGCTTGAAAGACCGCGCCCCGATGTTGCATATCGATGAAAAAGTGGGCAATTGGCGGGAACACGCTCCCGAGGTCGATATCGCCGTCGATCCGGTCGACGGCACGCGCCTAGTCGCCAACGGCTTGCCCAATGCCATCTCCATCATGGCCGCCGGCGCCAAAGGTTCGTTGATGTCGATCCCCAGCTTTTACATGCATAAGCTGGCCTGCGGGCCGCAGCTCCGGGGAAAGCTGGATATCAACCGCAGTGTCGCCGAGAATCTATCCGTCGCTGCGGCGGTGCTCCGGAAATCGGTGAAAGATCTGACCGTCACCATCCTCGACCGGGAACGGCACCGGGAACTGATCGCCGAGGTCCGCCGCGCCGGCGCCAGAATCCGGCTGATTGGCGATGGGGATGTGGCCGGAGCGATTGCCACCGCCATCAGCTTCGATAGCGGCAACGCCGATATCTGTCTGGGCATCGGCGGCGCTCCGGAAGCGGTTTTGACCGCCGCCGCGCTAAGCTGTCTGGGGGGCGAGATTCAGACCCGCTTTTATTTCGGCAACACGGAAGAGCGGGCGCTGGTGGAACGGGCCGGCCTGGACCCGGACGCGGTATACCGGACCGAGGATTTGGCGCGGGGCGAGGATATCATCTTTGCGGCGACCGGGGTTACCGGCGGCGAATTTCTGCAAGGCGTCAGTTTCGGAAGCCATCAGGCCACAACCCATTCGGTGGTCATGCGCTCGAAGTATAAAACGGTCCGTTACATCAAGGCCATTCATAACCTGAATTACAAGACCATTCCATCGCGGGAGCGCAACCAGGAAGAGTTCGTCTAGCGGTGTCGCGCTCTTTTTTACGATGAGGAAAACTCAGGCCGGTGGCACGACCCGCGCCAGCCGCCGGATCCCCTCGGCGATGGTTTCCTCGTCCAACTGCCCGTAACCGAAGAGCAAGGCCCCGGGATACGGTCCGGCGCCAGCCGCGAAATTATCCACCGGATAGATTCGGACGCCGGCGGCTTCGGCCCCGGCCACCAATTCCGGTCCGAAGCGGACCCCCGGCCATTCGGCGACCAGATGAAGACCGGTGGACATTCCCAGGATCCGGACCCGGCCGGGGAAATGGCTGTGCAGCTCGTTCACCAGCCGGTCCCGGCGCCGGCGGTAAAGCTTCTTGCTCCGCACCAGATGCCGGTCCAAGCTCCCTTCCCGGATGAACCTGGCCAGCGCCAGTTGGTTCAGGGAGTTGGAATGGATGTCCGAGATTTGCTTGAGCCTCCGGAACGGCCCCACCCAAGCCGGAGGCAGGACCATGTAACCCAGGCGCAAGGCGGGAAAGAGAATCTTGCTGAAGGTCCCCAGATAGATCACCCGTTCCGGGGCGAGGCCCTGCAACGCGCCGACCGGGGGCCCGTCGTAACGGAACTCGCTGTCGTAATCATCCTCGATGATCCAGGAACCGGTCCCCCGGGCGAGCCGGATCAACTCGATCCGCCGGCTGATCGGCAGGATGCCGCCCAGCGGAAACTGGTGCGAGGGCGTCAGACTCAGGAGCGCGGGCCGGGCGAGCCTGGGAATGAGCTTGGGGATGATTCCCTGTTCATCGACTGGTACGGGATGAATGGCCGTTCCGGAGGAGCTGAAAATCCGGCCGATGTCGCGGTTGCAAGGATCCTCCAGGATGACCTCGCGGATCTCCTGAAGCAGGACCCCGGCCACCAGGGATAGACCCTGCACCGATCCGGAAGTGACCAGAATCTGTTCCGGAGCGCAGACGATGCCGCGGCTCCGCCTCAGATAATCGCAGAGAACCTGGCGGAGTTGGGGCGAACCCTCCGGAGCCTGGTAGCCGAAGAGAAGATCCGGCGCTTCCAGCCAGGCATCCCGTATCAACTGCGCCCACCTGCCCCGGGGCAGCCGGTCCAATGCCGGGACTCCGGAGCGAAAATCGATGCACGCCGCCGCCGGGGCCGGATGGGGATCCGGAACCGCTGCCGCCACCGGGTCCGGCGCCGGAAGATCCAGACAGGCGCCATCCGCTACGTAAGTCCCCGAGCCGTGCCGGCCCTCGATAAAACCCTCCGCTAACAACAGCTCATACGCAGAGAGCGCCGTATTGCGCGAAATATGATAATCGGCGGCCAGTTCCCGGCTGGCGGGCAAACGGACGCCCGCGGCCAGCTCGCCGCCGAGGATCCGGGAACGGATCTGGAGATAGATCTGGCGGCTCAGCGGAGTGTCCGAACCCGGCTCCAACTGTAAAAAAAGCATTGCAAACTCTCCCTCGCTTTGAAGTGGCACCTTTGAAATCGGAAGAGAGTGGCGCTTTGAAGAACCACCTTTTCATGATACCGTATTTTCGAAAGCAGTTTCAAGGTTTCAGGGAAAGAAGGGAGTATTTTGCAAATTCTCGTGGTGCTCGGCCACCCCGGCCGGGAAAGTTTTAATCGGGCCATCGCCCAAAGGGTCCTGGCCACGCTGCACGACGCCGGCCACCGGACGATCTGGCACGATCTCTACGCTGAAGGGTTCGATCCCGCGCTCCCCCCGGCGGAGCTGGGGAAGGATGCCCCGCTTCCCGAGGAGGTCGAGGGGCATTGCCGGGACTTGGCGGCGGCCGATGGCATTATCGTGATTCATCCCAATTGGTGGGGCCAGCCTCCGGCCATCGTCAAAGGCTGGATCGACCGGACCTTCCGGCAAGGCACGGCCTATCGATATCTGCCGGGAGACGCCGGGGACGGAGTCCCGGTCGGATTGCTCCGGGCCGGGACAGCCGTGGTCCTGAATACATCCGACACCCCGGAAGCCAGGGAGCTTAGCGTCTTCGGCGATCCGCTGGAGACGCTCTGGCGCAAATGCATCTTTGAGTTCTGCGGAGTCCGGCGTTTTTTCCGCCGGATGTTCGGGGTCGTCGTCACCAGCGCCCCGGAGCAGCGCGCGGTCTGGCTGGCCGAAGTGGAAGAGATTATCCGTTACTATTTTCCCAAAGAAAGCGGGGCGTGCTGATGATTCGCCAATGCGGGGATTCCGATTTCGAAACCATCTATCAAATCATTAATGACGCGGCGCAGGCGTATCGCGGCGTCATTCCCGACGACCGCTGGAAGGAGCCGTATATGACCCGGCCTGAACTGCAGCGGGAGATCGCCGACGGCGTTGGGTTCTGGGGCTGCGAAGCCGACGGCGAACTGGTCGGGGTGATGGGAATACAGCCCAAAGGGGAAGTGGTTCTGATTCGCCATGCCTATGTCCGGACCATCCGGCGCAACCGGGGCATCGGCGGAACATTGCTCGAATTTTTGCGGGGCCGGACCGCACAGCCCATATTGATCGGGACCTGGGCCGCGGCCGACTGGGCGGTGCATTTTTATGAAAAGCATCACTTCCGGCAGGTATCGCCCGGCGAAAAAGTCCGATTGTTGCATCGTTACTGGGAGATTCCCGAGCGTCAAGTGGAGACCTCGGTGGTCTTGGCCGATGCCGCTTGGTTCGATGGGCCGGGGAGTGCCGGGGCGGAATAAGAATTCAAAAAAGTGGAGCCGGGATAAAACATCCGGTTTTTTATTGTGAAAGCAGTGGGGATTGAATGGAAGATGTAATAATTTACTATCAGAAAAATTTTTAAAAATTGCTTATGAATTCCTCCGAAACAAACGATAAAAATAATAATCGCAGGACCAATCAGTTTTCGGGGGGCGGCTTTGGAAGAAGCGTTGGAAAGGAGACAAGAATTCTAAAGCGCAATCCGCTTCCCTTGCACGATTCAATGGAATACCGGCCGGCATTGCATCACTGGCGGTGCTCTTGACGTTATATCGGGAATCGAATAAGATAGACGGAGAGTTGTTGCAGGCGCCGGTAAACTTGGCTGGGATGGCCGCTGCGCCAAGTCCCGCCACGCAATGCGCGGCATCGTTTGATCCGGCTTCGGGATGCAGGATAATAGCGAAGAGGAAAGGAAGAAAGCCCACATGGACGTAAAGTATATCAATCCGTTTATTGAAGGCTGCCAAGACATTATCGGCAAAGTCGCCGGGTTCAACGTGGCTCCGGGGACGATTTCCGTAAAAAAATCCCCTTATACCGAGGACAACATCGTGGTCATTATCGGTTTGACCGGGCAAATTCGCGGTACCGCCATTTTCTCGTTCCGGATGGCTGTCGCTTGCCGGATCGCCTCGGCGATGATGGGCATGACCGTCAACGAACTCGACGAGATGGGAAAAAGCGCCATCTCCGAATTGAGCAACATGATCATGGGCAAATCCGCCACCATCTTTTCGGATCGCGGCGATAAGGTGGACATCTCTCCCCCAACGGTTTTGATGGGGGATAATATGCAATTCAGCGCCGACAATGCCAAGATTGTATCGATCCCGTTGCTTTTTGACAGCGGCGATCAGATTACATTGGATATATCGTTTGTGGAAATGTAAACAGGCCCAAAAAAGCTCGGTGAACGAGCTTTTTTTTATAGGCGGCCGGAATGCTTTAAAAAAGCATTTACCATGAAACGAATCGTCTCAAGGCAACCCTGGAAGTTCGACAATTGGACAAGAACTTATTGACAAATGGTAATAAAGTACCTATCCTAAAATTAAAAAGTAAAATCTTGGATGGCGAAAAATGGCTTAAAAAGGTTTTTATACGAAATCTTTTTATCAAAATGTAATAATTACAAATGGTACGATCTTTGGCAAAGGCCGTTTCATAACTGATTTAAAAGCGTTGTGATAAACCCTGTCCGAAGGCCAGGGTGAACACAAAAGCTCAGAAAAGCAAGTGATAAAGTCGTTTTTTAGTCCATTGAAAGGATGATTTCCGAATTAGAGGACTTTATCACATGGCTTTTGATTCATTTTAGATAACTTTCCGCACTTATGTTGCAGATCCAGTGAAGTGGAAAGGATTTGTGGTATAATAAAAAATAAGGCTTTTTCGGATGAACCGGAAAAATTGTAGAAAATCCCAATGGGCAGGGACGATCGTGAAATCCGGTAACGTTATATAGGATGAAATAAATATCTTTACTAGATTTGCATTCCTAAAGCCGAATGCAAATGATCAAAACGGAATTTATTTCAACTTATATAGCGGAAATTATTCTCGATTTAAAGCATTATTAATTGCCCCGATATACAATGGCTGCGTGAGCAATTGCTCATGGAGCGTTGCAACTGGCTTCATCCTTATCGGCCGGTGGCTGCAGGGTAAACAATAAATGTTGAAGCGGGAGGCAGAAAAATGTGGCAAATTTTTGTCAAGGGCGGCTGGGTCATGTATCCTTTAGCGTTCTGTTCGGTGACCGCATTGGTCGTCATCATTGAACGGACGCTTTTTTACATCCGTTTTAAAGGGCTTGACGAGCGGGAGTTGAATCTTTTAAAGCTCTATTTGAACAAGGGGAAATCCGACGAAGCCAAACAGCTGTTGGCCACTTGGCGGAGTCCGTTGGGCTTGATCGTGGAAGCCGGTCTGAAACAACGCGAGAGCGATCCGGAACTGATTGAAACGGCCATGCAGTCCGCTGGCGACCAGCAAATGAAACGGCTGCAACGGGGGTTACATATTTTGGATACGGTGGTGACCGCCAGTCCCCTTTTGGGACTGTTAGGCACGGTAACCGGCATTATCAAGGCCTTTACCGCCATCTCGGTCGGCGGGGCCTCCCAGGCGAGCCAGTTGGGCGCGGGCATCGCCGAAGCGCTCTATAATACGGCTTTCGGTTTGGCCATCGCGATTCCCGCCCTTTTTCTGGTCAACATTTTTTATGGGATCGCCGAGCGGAAGGCCAGCGAAATGAGTTACAAAAGCCAGGAAATTCTCGCCATCCTCGTCAAAGGGTAGGTGGTAACGGTGAAACTGGAGATTAAGCGCAGGCAGTCGCGGATCGAACTGGTGCCGATGATCGATGTGATGTTTTTCATGGTGGTCTTTTTTATGGTTTTCTCGACCCTGAAGACAGCCCAGACCGGGGTGCCGCTGGAGCTCCCCAAGGCGTTGCATATCGGGAAGGCCGAGCAGAATACGGTCGTTGTCAGCATCGACAAGCAGTCGCGTTTGTTTTATGGCAAACAAACTGTCGATCTGGGGGCTTTAAAGGAGCGGATTCGCCGGGAGATTGCGGGGGATGCCGAAACTCAGGTGGTGATCCGGCCCGACGCGGCGGTGCCTTATTTTCAAGTTGTCAAGGTAATGGACGCCTTAGCCAGCGTGGGAGTGAAAAAGCCGTTGCTGGGGGTCGACCGGCAGCAGATGCCCAATGCGAACCGGCCGGAAGGGTTGGAATAGGGGCATTTTGCGAAAGCGTTGACAGGTTTGGAGCGAAAAGCGCGAACGCTTCACCGCACTTTTCGCGAATAAAGCCGTTTACGCTTTATCAAATTGCTATAACCCGGATGGAGGAGTGACCGATGACTGGTATTGACCGTCGCAATTATGGAATCGCTCTGGCGTTATCCATTGGTTTACATATTCTGATCGGAATGATCTACCTTCCTAAATATTGGCCGACCCCTACTGACACTTTGGAGACCTTTCCCGTCGGCACGGTCGAGTTAGCCGGCCGGCCGGCCGGCGGCAAGTCGGGGGGCGCGGCGGGCAATGGCGGCAGCGCGGCCCGGCTTGAGACGGTTTTTTCCGCTCGCAAAGCGACTCCGGCGAAGACGGCCGCTCCGCCCAAACCCAAGCTTCAGGAACGGGCGGCTCCCGCAACCGTTCCCTCCCTGCCAAAGACCGTGAAGAACGACCCCAAACCGGAACCCAAGGCAGCGAAAGCCGCGCCCAAGGCCGAGCCGGTGCCGGTGGCGGCGAAGCTTCCGGACAACCCTCCTCCCGGTCCGGCATTGGCGGTCGGCCAGAAAGGGCCGACCGAACCGTCCTCTCCGGCTGCGGCTCATGCGGCCGGCAGCAAGACGGGATCCGGCGACGCCAAACCGGCCGCCACTGATTCCGGGAGCGGTAGCGGAACGGCTCAAAGGACCGGCGCCGCCGAAAAAGGCGGCAGCGGTTCCGGCGGAGGGGACGGCAGCGGCACCGGTTCCGGCAGCGGGGGTTCGGGCGATGGTACCGGCAGTGGCAGCGGTAGCGGACCCATCGGCTTTGGAACCGGCGCCAAGATGACGGTTTTGGGACCGCCGCCGGCCTATCCCAAAAATGCCCTGAACGAAGGGAAAGAAGGCCGGGTCAAAATCAGGATCCTGGTCCGCGCCAACGGCTCCTTGGAAAAAGTGCAATTGCTGGATTCGGCCGGCGATCACCGGCTGGACAATATCGTCCTGAACCAAGTCGGACGGCGCTGGAAATTCGCCCCGACCTCCGTCGACTATCTGATCGATCTGACCTTTGTTTTCGACGCCAAGAAGGACCAAGTCGGCATCATCTTTGAAAACGCGGAATCCAGATGACGGGGCGGCGCTCTTTGGGAGAAAGAATGGAATGCAATACGGACCGTAAGGAGGATAGGATGAAACGTAAGGGTTGGTTGGTTGGGATCCTGACCGCCGGCTTGCTGCTGGCGGCGGGGATCGTCCGGAGCGAGCCGGCCGGGCTGCTGTCGGTCGAGAATAAGTATATCAAAGTGTATCTTAATAACAGCGATGAAGAGACGGGACGTTTCGCGGTGGATGTGACCGGCGGGGATTACGAACGGGCCGATGATGACAACAAACCGCTAATCTATGGCCGGCCCCGGCCCTGGACTTCATTTACGACGCTCCGGATTGACGGCGCCGATTACGTTTTCGGCAAAGCGACCCATAAAAGGGCCGGCGCCGGCTTGCCCGGCGGCGAGATGCTGCAAGCACCCCGTTTGGCCAATCATCAGCTGACGATGAAATGCCAGTACGGAACGATCGTGGTCGAACAGATTCTGGACATCACCCGCAGTCCGAGTACCGGTGCCTTGGATACGGCGCGGATCCGCTATATTCTGACCAACCAGGGAACGGCCCCGGCCGAATTGGGCCTGCGCGTCCTGCTCGACACGATGGTCGGTGATAACGACGGCGCGCCGTTCCGGGTGGGCGATCACGAGGTGACCACCGACCGCAGTTTCGCCGGCAAGGATTGCCCCGATTTCTGGCAAGCTTTTGACTCCATGGCCAAGCCGGCGGTGATCGCCCAGGGAACGCTCAAGGGCGGGGATGTGACGACGCCCGACCGGATTGCCTTTACCAATTGGGGCAAGGCTGCCGATAATCCCTGGGAGATTCCGCTGGAGGAAGGGGCGGATTTCACCCGGGAAGGCGAGGATGAACTGGACAGCGCCCTGGCCATGTTTTGGCTGCCCCGGACGGTGAAGCCCGGCGATTCGATGCAAGTGGTGATCGACTACGGCCTGGGCGGTATCACATTCTCTCCGGGCAACACCTATCTGGGCATCTCGGCCCCGGCCGAAGTCGCCTATAGCATCAGCGACCCGCGGACGTATCTGATCATCATGTATCTGGAACACCGGGGTGAGGCCAAGGCCGAAAATGTGCGGATCCGTCTGGAATTGCCGCCCGGATTGGTCAGCACCGCTGGAACGACCGAAGTCAGGTTGGCGGAGTTAATCCCGGGTGTCACTAAGCAGTTTTCCTGGGAGGTCCGGCCCGATGGCAGCTTTAGCGGTGACGCCAGTTTTGCCATCCAAGTGACCGGCGATCACCTTGAGGCCAACCAAGTGACCCGCAAGATCCGGATCATCGGTCCGCCCCGGGTGGAGGGCGTCTTGAAGATTCCAGCCGTTCGGGTGGTTGACAACCATTGGGACCCGTACCCGCTGCCGGTGACGGTAACCCTTAGGAACCGGGGCGAAGCGGCCACCGGCGGCCTGAAAGCGGTCTTGACCGGGGACGCCGGTTTCCGGCTGGCCGATGGCGAACGCTCGGAAAAGTTTCTGGGCAATCTGGGGCCCCAGGAAGAAACCACCGTCACCTGGCAGGTGGTTCCGAACCCTGGAGCGCCGCATGGCCGCTTGCAGGCGGAGGTGACCGGCGCGGGGATCCGGCCGGAACGGCTTCAGGCCGATGCGGAGATTCCGCCGCTCCCCTTCGAGTTGGCGCTGTCGGGCGCGGCGCGGCCATTGCCGGGCCAGGTCTATCTGGTGGATGTCAGCGCCTATAACCTGAGCGATACGACACAGTTTAACCTGGACATCCGGTACGATCCCAAACAACTCCGCCTGGTCAGTGTCTCGCGCGGCACCTTCCTGGTGGAAGACAATGGGCTGTCCCGCTGGTCCGGCGGGACCATCAACGGACGGAACGGGACCGCCACGGGAATCAGCGGTTCCCGCAGCCAACCGTTTAGCGGTTCCCAAGTGACCCTGGCGCGGTTGAACTTCATCGTCGTGGGTTCGGGGACCGGTCGGATTCAAACCGGCGCATTTCAGTTGAGGGACGCGGCCGGCCGGGAATTGCCCGGCGAACCGGCGTCGCTGCAATATCAGATTGGGGAGGAATCGCAATGATGGTAAACCGTTATAAATTGGCTCTAGGATTGATTTGTCTGCTGACGATGGTCTTCTGCTTCGGCCAGGCTGTATTGGCTGAGAGCAATCCGGCGGATGTGCCGCCGTCCCACTGGGCTTACAAGGCTGTCAAACTGCTGGTCGACAAAGGGTATTTGCAACTGTACCAGGATCAGACCTTCAAAGGGGAAAAGCCGGTCGACCGTTATACCCTGGCGGTGATCGTCGCCAAAATCCTCAATGAGATTGCCACCGGCAAGGCGGGGACCAATCAAGGCGACATGGATCTGGTCAAGAAACTGACCAACGAGTACTGGAATGAGCTGGTCCAGGTCAGTTCCAAGAATAATCTCTTCGTTCGGAAGATCGATCAGGTCGCCAAGGATAACCAGGTCATCAAGGAAGACTTGACCAAAAATACCGCCCAGATTCAGCAGCTGGCGGACGACCAGGCGGCATTGCAGGAGCAAACCGCGCAGCATGATGCCGATATCGAGCGACTCAGCGCCGACCAGGAAACGCTGCAGGCGGATGTGGCTCAAAACACTGCGGCGATTGAGAAACTCGATGAGGACCTGGCTGCACAACAGAAGGCCTTTCAACAACAGGCCCAGCAGATCATCAATGATCTGCAGAAACTGGCTGCCCGCGTGCAAAAGCTGGAGGAGGAGAATTCCAGACTTCATGCCGACATTGACCGGCTCCGCATCGAGAACGAGCAGAACCGGAAGAAACAGAACACCTTGATCATCATGGCGATCGTCCTGGGTCTGGTCGGGGCCGCCAATTGAGCGAAAACGTAAAGCCATTCATGGAACCACCGGCCTTGGCCGGTGGTTTTTCATATGCGCGGTCCCCGGTTGCGGCGCTTCTCCGCCGAAAGGCGCAGGAAAGAGGGGATGGTACGGTTTGTCAAACTATGCTAAAATAAGGAAATGACAATCGAGAACGACGCGCCCGGGGTTGACGTTCCTGATCGGACGCCGGATAGCAAGGGCGCGAATGGTTCCGAGCTATATGTTGCAATCAGTTTTTGTACCTTCAAAATCATTGCAACCTATTTTTTTGATTCATAAGTTGAAATAAATTCCGTGAAGGGTCCTTTTCGCCTCTCTCACGGCTGGAAAAGCTTACTCTAAAATTTATTTCAACTTATATAGGGGGGTTATACGATGAAATTCAAACGTCTATGTACGCTGGTGCTGGGCCTGGCATTCCTGGCGGGACTCTCCGCTGCGGCGCTGGCCCAGGACCAGGTGTTGCTGCGGATGAACTTGCGGCAAGGGCAGGCCTATCTGATTCATACCCGGAGCGCCCAAACGATCGCCCAAACCGTGCAGGGGAAGGATATCACCATCCATCAGACCATCGGGATGACGATGACTTACCGGGTGGAGAGCATCGCTCCGGATGGAGCGAGTACCATTCGACTGACTTACGCCGCCATGCAATTTCAGCAGGACGGACCGACCGGCAAATTCGCCTATGATTCCACGCAGCCGGCGGCGGCCACGTATCCCGGGGCGCAGGTATTCACGAGTCTGATCGGACAGAGCTTAACCATTGTGATGGATCCGCTCGGGAAGGTTCGTCAGGTCCAGGGAGTCAACGCGCTGATGGAGAAGATGCTTCAACAACTGGGCGAAAAGGTTCCGGCCAACGTCCGGGAGAGCATCATCGCGGGATTCAAGGAAAAATTCGGCGATGAAGCGATCAAAGAAACCTTCGCCAATATGGTCTTCTATCCGGAGCAGCCGGTCGGAGTGGGCGATAGCTGGGTGCAACGCGTCAATCTGACCCGGGGTTATCCGATGATCGTGGAGGGTTCCTGCGCGTTGCGGGAGCGGAAAGACGGCTTTGCCGTCCTGGAGATGCAGGCCCGGATTCAGCCCAATGAGCAAGCCCAACCGCTGAAAGTGGGCAATGTGTCCTTGCAATACCGGCTGAGCGGGAGCACTTCGGGAAGCTTCCGGATCGCGGAAGCCACCGGCATGGTGGCGAGCGGCCGGGTTCTTCAGAAACTGGCCGGCCGGATGGAGCTGCTGCAACCGGACGGCGCCTTGCAGATGGCCATCCCCATGCGCATCGAGAGCACGACCGATCTGGAGATGACCGAACAATCACCGAACTGAATAACCATTCGGGGAGCGGACGGACCCGTCCGGGGCCCGGAATCACGGAGGATAGCATCATGCGGCATACGTTTTTGCTGGAAGAAGGAACCTGGGAAGCGGCGGGGGATTATTTCGACGAGCGGCAGCAAGCGAGCAGCTGGGCGGGGCAGGTCACGATCAGCCATTCGGCCGACCGCTGGCGGAACGAGGGGACGATGAAACTCCAGGACGGACCGGAGCTGGAGCTCAGCAACAGTTATGAGATCACGCCTTTCGCCGCGGGTTCCGACTTTACGGAATGGGTCTCCCGCAATCCGGCCCTGGGGACGTTGCGCGGCGTGTTTTTTATCGTGGGTGATTCGATCCTGTCCAAATACGCGTCGGAAACGGGCGAATATTCGGGTTGCGAGTACCTGCGGCAGTTGGACGAAGCCACCTATGAAAACCGGGGTTTCGCCATGAAGGGCCAGGCCAAGCTCTCCTCATGGAGTGTAGTCTTGCGGCGCCGTTAATGCGTCTTGGAACCCAAAATCGGGAACTTGGCGACTCCTCCTTGAAGAGCTGGGCAACGTGTGCTACAATTAACTGGTATGACCAGTTATTACTACTCCGGTGGTTGAATACCGCGAAAGGAATTTTGGAGAATCGCATGCTTTAACGCGTTTTCCAAATTCTAAAAGCCATGTGATAAAGTCTCCCATTCGGAAATCATCCTTTGAGTGGACTAAAAAACGACTTTATTACTTGCTTTTCTGAGCTTTTGTGTTCACCCTGGCCTTCGGACAGGGTTTCCCACAACGCTTCTAATTCGCGTTGAACTAGCGGATTCCTAGCATTACTGGCATTCATCGAGTCCGGGGTTCGAGATCCCTTTGAGAATTCGGCACGATAGCGAGAGCTCCTGGTCCACTGCGGCTTTCATGGTTGGATTGGAAAAACCCTTCCCAACGCTGCTTTTCCGGTTCATGGTCCCGGCAGGCTCTCCGCGCGAGTATTGGTCCGAATCAAGGGTTGCCGAAACGGTTGGATTCGGCGGCCCTTTTTTGGCGCACTGGGATCCGGACGTTCCGTAACATTTTTCACAGTTTGAGAAAGAATATTGAAAACCACAAGGAGGATTGGCAATGCCCGTCAATTTACAGGTTAAACCGAAAGATAGCTGCAAATATGATTGCATCTCCCTGGGAGAGGTCATGTTGCGCCTCGATCCCGGCGAAGGCCGGATCAAGACCGCCCGGCAGTTCCGGGCTTGGGAAGGCGGCGGCGAGTACAATGTCTCGCGGGGACTGCGCAAATGCTTCGGCATGAATTGCGCGGTGGTGACCGCTTTTGCCGACAATGAAGTCGGCCGGTTGGTGGAAGACTTCATTATGCAGGGCGGCGTCGATGTTTCGCTCATCAAATGGTTCCCCTATGACGGCATCGGCCGCAACGTCCGGAACGGACTCAACTTCACCGAGCGCGGCTACGGCATCCGCGGCGCGGTGGGCGTCTCCGACCGGGCCAACACCGCCGCTTCGCAACTGAAAAAGGGCGACATCGATTGGGATTTCATCTTCGGCACCCTCGGCAGCCGCTGGCTCCATACCGGCGGAATCTACGCCGCGCTGTCGGAGACCACTCCCGAAGTAGTGCTGGAAGCGGTCCAAGCCGCTAAGAAATACGGCACCATCGTCTCCTATGACCTGAATTACCGGCCTTCGCTCTGGAAAGGCATCGGCGGCAAGGAGAAAGCCCAGGAAGTCAACAAGGAGATCGCCAAATACATCGACGTGATGATCGGCAACGAAGAGGATTTCACCGCCTGCCTCGGCTTTGAGGTGGAAGGTAATGACGAGAACCTGAAAGAGCTCAATTTGGAAGGGTACCGCAAGATGATCAACGAAGTGGTCAAGACCTACCCCAACTTCAAAGTGGTCGCCACCACGCTGCGCACCGTCAAATCGGCGACAGTCAACGACTGGTCCGCCATGTGCTGGGCCGACGGCCAGATCTATAAGGCCAAGGATTTCAAGGGCCTGGAGATCATGGACCGGGTCGGCGGCGGCGACAGCTTCGCTTCGGGTTTGGTATACGGCCTGATGACCACCGGCGATCCCGAAAAGGCGGTCAATTATGGCGCGGCTCATGGTGCTTTGGCCATGACCACCCCGGGCGACACCTCCATGGCCAGCCTGAAAGAGGTCGAAAAAGTGATGGGCGGCGGCGGCGCCCGGGTCGACCGGTAAGCGCGGTCCGGAAAAAGTTCGTTCCTATCGGATATGCCAAGCGGCGGGAGTCTCCCGCCGCTTATTGATTTCTCAAAACGATTGTTCTTGCATCATCCCAGTTTTTTTACGCTGTCACGGATCACCAGTTCGCCGCCGATCGTGATCTTGCTGGGGATGCCCGTATGATTGGCCAGCTTTTCGATCATCAGCTTCATGGCGGTCTTGCCGATCAGGCGCTTCGATACTTTCATGGTGGTCAAGGGGGGATCCATGAAAGCGCTCATTGGAATATCGTCGAAACCAATGATCGATATGTCGTTTGGAACCTGAATGCCCTTTTCCCGTAATGCTTTGATACAGCCGTAAGCGACAATATCGTTGCAGCAGAACAAGGCGGTTGGCAGTTTGATGCCGCGGTTCAATAATTGAAGCATGTCGGAGTAAGCTCCGTTAAACGTCGAATCCACGCGAAAAATATATTTCTCTTGGAGCGGCAGATTGAAATAGGAGAGCGCGCTTCGAAAACCGCGCTCCCGCAATGTAAAATTGTTTAGATCGCTTTTTACAAACCCGATCTCGCGATGGCCGAATTCCAGAAATTGTTTGACGATCTGGTAGGCGGCTTCGATATTGTCCATATCCACAAAGTCGAAGCTCAGATGTTCGAAGATCGTGTCAATGAAAACCACCGGAATTTCCAACTGTTTGAAAAGAATGATATCATCCTCGTTCAACTCCGTTCCCAACACAATCAAGCCGCCGATGGAAACATTGCCAAACGATTTGACAATCTCGGCGGTGGCCTCCGACACGAAGTTGGTAACCTCCAGATTATAACCATGCGTCCTCGCTTCTTCCTCAAGGCCATCAATATAGGAAGCGATGAAGACATTATGATCCCGGTTTAAAACATGGCCGTGTTTCACGATCTTTAAGAACTTGATCGATCCGTTACTGATCTGGGCGAAACCCGGATGTGGGGAACTATCGCTCAAGGACTTGGAGATCTTTAATATCTTTTGCCGGGTTGACTCGCTGATCCCCGGTTTATTGTTGAGTACCAGGGAGACGGTTGCCACGGAAACATTGGCAAGTTTTGCAATCTCTTTGATCTTCATGCTCATTTTTACACCATTTCAAGTTGATGGAATTCTTAAGACCAATTATATCGTGAGTTGGCAGTCATTGTCAAACAATAACTTAAAAATATTTTAGATAAAATTTAAAAAATTTAAATGAAGAAGGACTGTTCAAGTTAACTGAATCGAATCATCAGGACAAGCGGTAATCCAAGCTTAATAAAGATTTTCTTCGCAATAGAAAGTTGGTTGGATGAGTAATGTTAAAACTTTTATAAACATTTTTTAACTAAATGATTGACATTTAGAAATATTGGTGATACTCTTCAGTTAGAATTACTTAACAAATTTTAAAAATTTCTGCAATGTTTTTAAATTACGGTTCCCGGGTTCGAAAGTCTTTTCAGGCCACTTGCTTCGTGATCGGTTTTAAACCGCAACCAGCCACAGGTCTTCCAAGCCGAGGAGGTGATTTGAGGAGTTTAGCAAGGAGCCGCCGTGTTTTTTAAATAAAAAGTTTACAGGAGGGAAAGGTTTTGAAGAAATTATTATCGGTTCTCGTCATTCTCTGTCTCGGGATGGCCTTGTTCGCCCAGGGCGGCGAGCTGTTCGCCGCCAAAAAGAAATACCGTATCGCCACCGTGGTCAAGGTCAGTAACATTGCCTGGTTTGACCGGATGTCGGAAGGCGTCAAAAAATTCGCCAAAGACAGCGGTTATGATGCTTTTCAGGTTGGGCCGTCCAAGGCTGACGCCGCGATTCAGGTGCAGTTGATCGAAGACCTGATCGCCCAGAAAGTGGACGCCATTTGCGTCGTTCCGTTCTCCCAGGAAGCGTTGGAACCGGTTTTGAAGAAAGCCATGAAGAAAGGGATCGTGGTCATCAGCCATGAAGCCTCCAGCCTCAAGAATGTTGACTATGATATCGAAGCCTTTGACAATGCCGCGTATGGGATTCATTTCATGGAAGCTTTGGCCAAAAAGATGGGCGGCCAGGGCGAGTACGCCGTGTTCGTGGGCGGTTTGACCTCCAAATCCCATAACGAATGGGTCGACGCAGCCATTAAGTATCAGAAAGAAAAATACCCCAATATGAAACTGGTCGCGGATAAGCAAGAATCTTACGATGACCAGCAGCAAGCCTATCAAAAGACCCGGGAGTTGCTCAAGACTTATCCCAATCTGAAAGGTATCCAAGGAAGTGCCATGACCGATGCGCCAGGCGCTGCGCTGGCCATCGAAGAAATGGGTCTTACCGGCAAGGTGCATGTGGTCGGCACGAGCCTGGTTTCGGTAGCCGGCAAATATCTGAAGAGCGGCTCCGCAGATCTGATTGGTTTCTGGGATCCGGCCGATGCTGGCTACGCCATGAATAAACTGGCGGTCACGATCCTCGATGGCAAACGGAAAACCATCAAGACAGGCCTCAATCTTGGTATCCCCGGCTATAACAATTTGAAACTCAAAGGAAAAGTTCTCTATGGTCAAGCTTGGATCGACGCCACCAAAGAGAATATGAATAAATATAACTTCTAAGAGCGACAACCCGTTACAAACCATGCCGAGGGCGGTTTTTTTAGCCGCCCTACGGCCCAACGGCTTGACATTACTTTAGCAAGGAATTCAACAGGGAGAGGGTAGGCCCAAAAGATGACTGAACCGTTATTGACAGTCAGGAATGTCAGTAAATCCTTTTCCGGAGTTCAAGCGCTCAAAAGCGTCAATTTGACCATTCAACGCGGCGAGATCCGCTGCCTGGCCGGAGAGAACGGCTCGGGCAAGTCGACTCTGATCAAAGTGATCTCAGGAGTCAATGCTCCCGATGAAGGCGAAATTGAGTTGAATGGGAAAGTCTTTAAGCGCTTGCATCCCATTGAAGCGATCCGGGAAGGAATTCAAATCATTTATCAGGATTTTTCCTTATTTCCCAACCTGACCGTGGCGGAGAATATCGCGCTCAACCTGGAAGTCTCCCGTAACCAGCAGTTGGTGAACTGGCGGGAAGTCTCCCGGGTGGCCGAGGAAGCGCTGCGCCGGATCGAAGTCCGGATCGACCTCGACGCCAAAGTGGAAGACCTTTCGGTCGCCGACAAGCAACTGGTGGCCATTTCCCGGGCGTTGCTGCAAAACGCCAAACTGATCATCATGGATGAGCCGACCACCGCGCTGACCCAGAAAGAAGTGCGTTCGCTTTTTACGATCATCAAAGGACTGCAGCAGCAAGGCATCGCCATCCTCTTCGTCAGCCACAAGCTGGAAGAGGTCTATGAGATTGCCGAGAAGATCACGATTCTGCGGAATGGGGCCAAAGTTTTGGACGCCGACATGGTGGAGCTGGACCGGCCCAAATTCGTTTATTATATGACGGGACGGCAGATCGAGGATAGCCCCTTTCATTACGATGCCGCAAAAGTCCAGGACGGCCCGCTTCTCAAGGTGGACCGGTTGAGCCGCCGGGGCGAGTACCGGGATATCTCCTTTGCGTTGTATCCCGGGGAGATTCTGGGCGTCACCGGGTTGCTCGGATCGGGCCGGACCGAATTGGCGATGACGCTGTTTGGCTTGAGACCGGCGGATTGCGGCGAGATCGCCATCGCCGGCGAAACGGTGCGGCTGGAGTCGGTCCAGGACGCCATCCGGCACCGCATCGCCTATGTCCCGGAAGACCGCCTCACCGAAGGTTTGTTTTTGGAACAATCGATCGGCAAGAATATCATCATCAGCACGATTGAGAAGTATCTTAACCGTTGCAAACTGCTTGATTCCGGAAAACTGCGGGCGGAGATTGCCCAATGGGTCAAGGGGTTGAGCATCGTCACGCCTTCGGCTGAGGTGCCGGTCCAGAGTCTGTCCGGCGGCAATCAGCAACGGGTGGTTTTGGCGAAATGGCTGGCCGCCCAGCCGCAGATTCTGATCTTGAACGGACCGACCGTCGGCGTGGATATCGGGTCCAAGAGCGACATTCACCAGATTGTCCGCGAGCTGGCCCGCCAGGGCATGGGCGTGATCATCATCTCCGATGACATTCCGGAACTCATCTATAATTGCAACCGGATT
Source organism: Hydrogenispora ethanolica (assembly GCF_004340685.1). NCBI lineage: Bacteria > Bacillati > Bacillota > Hydrogenispora > Hydrogenispora ethanolica. Next base: position 164,723 of record NZ_SLUN01000005.1, read on the forward strand.
TTGCTGATGCGCCAAGGCGGAATCGCCGCCGAGTTTCACAGCGGGGAGATCACCGAAGCGGAGCTGGCCCAGAAATTGAGCGGGGCGGCATAACCGGAGGCAGGACCACGGGGACGGAGGAATTAGCGAGTCATGAAAATGAAAAAGCTGTTTTCAAGCAATGAGTTTTACGTAGCCTTGACCATTATCGGCCTTTCATTATTGATTGGCAGTGTCAATAAAGCTTTCTTTACGGCCGGCAACATGATCGATTTAGCCCGCGGCAGCATCGTCATGGCCATCTTCGCTTTGGGAACGCTGATGGTCATCATCTCCGGCGGGATCGATGTCTCCTTCCCGGCCATCGCCTCCTTCAGCATGTATGTTACGACCAAGGTCTTGACCAGCTGCAATTTTCAGGGGAGTGTCTGGGTGGCGTTCGCAATGGCCGGCGCGATCGGTCTGGTTCTGGGCCTCATCAATGCCACGTTCATCTCGTTTTTCAAACTGCCGACCTTGATTGTGACCCTGGGGACCGCCAGTATGTTCAGCGGTTTTATGCTGGCCTTCATTGGGGTGCGCGAATTAAGCATCCTGCCTCCCAGCATGGTGGATTTCTCCAAGCTGAATCTGTTTGAGATCACCTCCAAGGATCATTTCGTTTACGGATTGCCGGCCGCGGTTCTGATCGTCGTGGCCCTGGCGCTACTGGTCTGGTTTATCTTGAAATACACCATGATCGGCCGGGGCATCTACGCGCTCGGCGGAGACCGGGTCGCCGCCGAGCGGGCGGGCTTCAATATCCATGCGATTCTCTTTTTCATCTACAGTTTTGTCGGGTTTATCTCCGGCATCGCCGGTTTGGTCCACACCTCGCTGATGCGCAATTCCAATCCGGTGACCCTGATCGGAACCGAATTGACCGTCATTGCCGCAGTGGTGCTGGGCGGAGCCCGCATCTCCGGCGGACACGGCACGGTGCTCGGGAGTATCTTGGGCCTGCTTTTGGTGACGATCATGACCAATAGCCTGATCCTGCTGGGAGTCCCTTCGTATTGGCAGCGGGTGGTCATCGGACTGCTCATCGTCATCGGCACCGGCATCACCGCACAGAAACGCTCCCCGAAGCGGGCGGGCGCCGAATCGGGCTGTTGAAGAATTTCTGAGACGGAGGCTTCACATGTCTAGCAATGAAACCCGGATCGACCTAGCCAAGTTTTCCTTTTTGCGATATATGTCCCGGGACGGCAACCTGATGCGCCTGGTGTTGATCACCGCAGCCATCTTCGCGCTGATGAGCATCCTCAGTCCCGACCGTTTTCTGACCTTCGACAATTTTGACTCCATGGCCTATCAATTCCCGGAATTCGGCATTCTATCGCTGGCCATGATGATCACCATGCTGACTGGGGGAATTGACCTTTCGATCGTGGGCATCGCCAATCTTTCGGGAGTTTTCGCGGCTTTGATGATGTTGCACACCATCCCGGACGGGGCTTCCACCAGCCAGATCCTGACGGGCATCATGGCTGCGGTGCTCCTGGCGATGGCCACCGGGGCCGGCTGCGGCTTCATCAACGGGCTACTGATCGCGAAGATCAATATTCCGCCGATTCTGGCCACTTTGGGCACGATGCAGTTCTTTACCGGCATCGCCATCGTGGTCACCAAAGGCTATGCCATCTTCGGGCTGCCGGATCAATTCTCTTTCATCGGCAACGAAGCGATCGGGATCTTTCCGGTGCCCTTTCTGATCTTTGCTGCCTTCGCCTGGCTCTTTTCACTGCTGCTCAACAAGACCGGCTATGGCACCAAGCTGTATATGATGGGCACCAATGCCACAGCCGCCAAGTTTTCGGGGATCAACAACACGATGATGCTGGTGAAGACCTATATGCTCAGCGGTCTGGTGGCGGCCCTGGCCGGATTGGTCATCGTGGCCCGCACCAACTCCGCCAAGGCGGATTATGGCACCTCCTACACCCTGCAGGCGATCCTGATCGCCGTCATGGGCGGGGTCAATCCCAACGGCGGCTTCGGAACGATCGCCGGGATCGTGCTGGCCGTATTGACGTTGCAGTTTTTGTCCAGCGGTTTCAATATGTTGGGCTTCAGCAACTTCTTTAAGGATTTCATCTGGGGAGCGGTGCTTATCTTCATTATGGTGGTGAACTTCATCTTCAATAACCGCCGCGCCAAAAGGCGGAAATAAGCGGGCCGCGGGCTCAAGCGAAACGACAATGCCAAAACAACGCAAAGGAGAATGGACATGAGAAAGCTGATTAACGCGCCGGAGAATTTCGTCAACGAGATGTTGGAGGGGGTCTACGCCTCCCACCCCGAAAAGGTAACCTTCGTCAATAACGACCTCCGCTGTCTGGTACGGGCCCGAGTCAAACCGGGCAAAGTCGGAATCGCCACTGGCGGCGGTTCGGGCCATCTGCCGCTCTTCATGGGGTATGTGGGCGAGGGGATGCTGGACGGCTGCTCCATCGGCGGCGTCTTTCAATCGCCCAGCGCCGAACAGATGCTGGAAGTGACCAAAGCGATCAACGGCGGCGCCGGGGTGCTTTATATCTACGGCAACTACGGCGGGGATATCATGAATTTCGACATGGCCGCCGATATGGCCGACATGGAGGGGATCCGGGTCGAGCAGGTGGTGGCCGGGGAGGACGTCGCCTCCGCGCCCAAGGGCAGGGAAGAGAAACGGCGCGGCGTGGCCGGAATCTTTTACGTTTATAAGATCGCCGGCGCTTATGCCGAGGAGCTGGCCTCGCTCGACGAGGTGAAACGGGTCGCCGCCAAGGTTTGCGCCAATGTCCGGACCATGGGCGTCGCCCTTTCGGCCTGCACCATTCCGGAAGTAGGCAAACCGACCTTTGAGATTGGCGAGGGCGAGATGGAGATCGGCATGGGGATCCACGGCGAGCCCGGCATCCGCAAGGGCCCGTTGCAGGCTGCCGACCAGGTGGTCGAGGAGATGCTCCGGCCAATCCTGGCGGATCTGCCCTTTGTCCGGGGTGACGAGGTGTCGGTCCTGGTCAACGGTTTGGGAGCGACCCCCAAGGAGGAACTCTATGTGCTATACCGCCGGGTCAATCAGCTGCTGGCGGAGGCCGGAATCAAGGTCTATCATCCCTATATCGGCGAATACGCCACTTCCATGGAGATGGCCGGCGCTTCCATTACCTTGTTGCGGCTGGATGACGAATTGAAGCGGTTGCTGGGGAAACCGGCCAACACGCCGTTTTTCATTCAAGAACAATTATAAGCGGGGTAGAAGGATATGGACAAGAACGTGTTTACGGATCAGGATATCCGGGCCATCTTTGACGCCCTGGCCGGATTGATGAACGAAAAGAAGGAGTGGCTGATCGAGCTGGACGGGGCGATGGGCGACGGGGATCTCGGCCTCACCATGAGCACCGGCTTCAGCAAGGCGGCCGAGGCGTTGCACGGCTTTCCCGAGACCGATATCGGCAAGATCCTCGGCAAGGCCGGCATGGTCTTCGCCCAGGCCGTGCCGTCGACCATGGGCACGCTGATGGCCACGGGGCTGATGAAGGGCGGCAAGGTGATTCAGGGCAAACAGCAGATCGATCTGGCCGACTTCGCCGCCATGCTGAACGGCTTCGTCGAGGGCATCATGGCCCGGGGCAAGGCCAAACCGGGCGACAAGACGATCATCGATGCGCTCCATCCGGCCGTGCTGGCGCTGCAAGCGGCGGCGGAGGCCGGAAAGACGCTGGCGGAGGGCCTCCGGGCGGCCTACGAGGCGGCGGCCCAGGGTCTGGAAGCGACCAAACAAATGGTTTCGCAGCACGGCCGGGCAGCCTATTACCAGGAGAAGTCGCTCGGCAAGGCCGATCCCGGGGCCACGGTGGGAATGTTGTTCATGCAGGCTTTTGCCGACTATTGCCGGTAGCAAGCGCCAATATTACCAAAGGAGGGGATAACCATGCCCCATATCGAAGTTGAAGTGTTGGGAGCCAATTTTTCGGACTACGGCAGTTATTTGAATCCGGCCGATTGCGGTCCCGCATTGGGAGGCGACGCCGGAGCGGTGCGGTTTTACCCCGACCGGATGCTGGGCCTGTTCGAGCATTCCAATATGGCGGCGGTCAGCGTATTACGGCTCGAACCGCGCCAATGGGCGATCACCGCCTCGGAGATGCACCGACACACCGAGGAGATCATCGGCGGGTTCACCAGGGACGTGGTCTTTCACGTCGCCCCCGCCGGCGCAATGACGCCGGACCTGAGCCAAATGCGAGTCTTCCGCCTGCCGGCCGGCTGGTGGGTCCGGGTGAAACGCGGCGTCTGGCACGAGGCCCCGTTTGTCGTGGGAGCCGAGGCGACCGTGGGAACCGTGATCCTGCCGCCCGCCACCTACACCCATGACTGCCGGGTGGTCCGGCTGGCGGAGCCGGTGATGATCGAGCATCCATAATGATCTTTCCCCGGATTCATGAGATGAAAAGAGTTCAATGTTGGGCCATTCCCGGCCGCGTTACTTTTCTCATCTTCGATAGAGGAGGCGCATGGCATGAAAAAGATCGCGTTTTTGGGGCTGGGCACCATGGGGCAAGGCATGGCCGCCAACCTGTTGAAAGCGGGCTATCCGGTGACTGTCTGGAACCGGATGGCCGGGCGCTGCGCGCCGCTGGTGGCGCAAGGGGCGCGCCAGGCGGCCACTCCGGCCCAAGCGGCGACTGATGCGGATATCGTGATGTACTGTCTGAGCGATGATAAGGCAGTGATGGAACTGGTCTTTGAATCGGGCCTGCTGGAGGCGGTCCGGTCCGGCCAGATCGTGGTGGATCTCTCGACCGTTCATCCCGACTTGAGCCGCAGGGAAGCCGCGGCCTATGCCGAAAAGGGCGCCGAGTTTCTGGATGCGCCGGTTTTCGGCAGCAAGAACGAGGCCGCCCAAGCCGGACTGTGGATCGTAGTCGGCGGCAAACGGGAAGTGTACGAGGCGGTCAAACCGGCATTGGAAGCCATGAGCGAGACTACCCATTACATGGGCGGGAACGCCAAAGGGGCCGCCATGAAATTGGTCGGCAACCTGCTGGTCGCCTTTCAGCTGGAGGCCCTGGGCGAAGCGATGGTGCTGGCCACCAAGGCCGGACTGGATCCCCGGGATGTCCTGGGCGTCCTGCATGTCACCGATTTTAAGTCGCCGATCTTCGACGGCGTCGGCGACGCACTGGTGCGGCGCGATTTCAGCATGAACTTCGCCCTGAAACTGATGCTCAAGGACGCCCATCTGATCGCGCGCTTCGCCCAGGACTTGAATGCGCCGATCCCGGGGCTGGCGGTGATCCGCGAGACCATCAAGGGGGCGGTCAACCAGGGTTGGGGCGAGGAGAACGCCTCCGCGCTCATCAAGGCGCTGGAGCTGAACGCCGGCGTGACCGTCGGCGGGGAAGTCCGGTAGGCTGGCGCTGGATGTGGGCCGGCGAATAACATGGAATAGCCAATAACTACCTTATTGAAATGTAGAGGCGGGAGGATTCCCGCCTTTTTTGTCGGGAGTTAATTCCCAATCCGCCTTCAATGATCATTGAAAAACATAGGAAATTGTTATTGACAGCAGAGTATAGGTCCTATACAATATGAGCATGGTAAATAGTCAAGATACGCCAGCGTTGCGAATCAGCTACTCGCTTTTGCGAGTCATTTATAAATTTTTTGACATCGACCAAAAGACCCGTTATTACGGCACGGATCATCCCTTGTCGTATGTGGAGATTCATCTGATTTCAGCGATTCATCGAAATGAAGGCGTTCACGTCACGGGCCTGGCCGAGATTTTGGGAGTGACCAAAGGCGCCGTTTCTCAGGTGCTCATGAAACTTGAGACCAAGGGCTATGTCCTCAAAGAAAGGGATCCCCTGAATCAATCACGCTTTCTATTAAAGTTAACTCCCAAGGGAGAGACGGCTCACCGGCATCATATCGAATTTCATAATAAATTTGACGAGTTGGTCTGCCAAATATTGAAGGGTCAAACGGACGGGAATGTACAATTTTTAGAGGATTTTATCGAGGCTTTTGACCAAAAATTGGACTGTTGGGCGGAAATCGTGGATCCATAATTCTTTATAGGTAATGACATAATTTGAATCGTATGGTTTGCAAAAAAAACGGTGAAGCGTTCGTTCTCTTCTCGCAAATCATATACACGAAGGATTCATGCCGTTGTCCATGGGTAAAGTGTAAAGCGTCTATACAGATTGATACAGATGAAAGTGGTGGTCAGAAAATGAAGTGGCGATGTATTTTTAAAAACAAAAAAGTTAGCTTTGACTAACACGGAGGTGATTTTTTTAACGTTTGAATGTTAGTTTGTACTAACATTATAGCATTATTGTAACGGAGGCGAATGGAGTGAAAGAGAACAACTTCATGAAAGAGTTTAAGAAAAAAGGCAGGCTGTCAAGTGTCTTAACGTCTGTCAGCGTGATTGCGGGAATGATACCCATTTTCGTAGTGATGCTCATGGTTGGCTTCCTGTCCAAAGGAAACGTCGTGACCGGCTCCATCTGGGCGCTGGGAGCGCTGATCTGCCTGTGCCAGGCGGTTAAAGCAGTGTTTTATGCTTTGGCGATCTGGAAAGCCCATGACTCGGCCTACTCTTCATTGGCTGAAATCAGGCTGGCGCTGATTGAGCATTTGCGAAACATGACGCTTCGGTTTTTCCAAAAGCGAAAAACCGGCGACCTTGCCAATATCATCAATCATGACGTGGAGCGGGTGGAACTGTATCTGGCTCATACACTGCCTGAAGTGGTTATCACCAATGTTCTGCTTGCGGTGATATTCATCAGCGTGATGATCCTGGACTGGCGGCTGGGGCTGGCGATGATCTCCACGATACCGCTAGTGTTTTTGGCAATGTATATTTTCAATAAGCTCTGGACCCGTATGATTGAGAAATATCATCAGAGCGTTAAAACAATGTCTGAGGATCTGATGGAGTATATTGCGACCATTCCGGCGATCAAGGCTTTCAGCAAAGACGAGAAAAAAACCGAGCAGGTTTTGGACAGCCTGCATGCCTACATCGCCTGGGCCAAGAAAGCTACGATCGGTGAAGCAATTCCCATGAGTTTTATCATGATGCTCCTGGAAGGCGGCATGATCGTCCTGACCATCCTGGGCTCCATACTCTTACGCGGGAATCAGATTGACATGGTGAAATTCATATTGGCCGTCATTTTGGGAGGACAGTTCTCCGAGGCCTTTGCCAGGCTGATGTCCTTTGAGCATTCCAAGGCCGTTTTTAAAAACACCATGGCGACCATCGATTCCGTGATGGGCGTCGAGCCTGAGGAAGAGAATGAAAAATGCCGGGACTTGCCAGCGGGGGATATTGAATTTAAGAATATTCATTTCAGCTATGATGGGGAGAAAAAAGCGCTGGAGGATATTAATCTGGTCTTTCAAAAGAACACCGTCAACGCCATTGTCGGGCCTTCCGGCTCGGGCAAGAGCACCCTTGCCAATTTGCTGATGGGCTTCTGGAAGGCGGACGGCGGCAAAATCACCATCGGCGGAAAAAGCATTGACGCTATGCACGAGCGGGATTTATCGGCGCTGGTATCCATCGTGCAGCAGGAGGTATTTTTATTCAATACCTCCATCGCCGAAAATATCAGAATCGGGAAAAAGGACGCCGGCAGGGAGGAAGTCATCGAAGCTGCCAAGAAGGCGCAGATTCACGACATGATCATGAGCCTTCCCCGAGGCTATGAAACCGCCGTCGGGGAGGCGGGAGCCAGATTGTCGGGAGGAGAAAAACAAAGAATCTCCATTGCCCGCATGATCCTGAAAAATGCGCCGGTGGTCATTTTGGATGAAGCGACCGCCGCCATCGATCCCTATCATGAATATTTAATCCAAAAGGCCATCAGCAATTTGGGAAAGAACAAGACCCTGATCATCATCGCTCACCACTTGAATACCATCACCCATGCCGATCAGATCCTGGTGATGGAAGACGGGAGAATCAAGGCAAGAGGCAAACATGAAGAGCTGCTGAAATCCAGCCGGATGTATCAAGCTATGGTGAAGGCGCAGAATGAAGTGGACGGCTGGCAAATTAAGGAGGCAAAGGCGTTATGACCAAAGAGCTGTTGAGTAACATTGGCATTGGGGCCAAAGGAAAAGGGCTGCTGGGAATGGCCATTCTCACCACGGCCCTGGGGACACTTTGCAATGCCGGCATCATGATTGTCATCCTAAAAATGATGGAGCAGATCACCGGCGGCCGGGGGGATTTATCCCGCTACTGGTGGGCGCTGGCCGGTATAACGGTTTTTAGGATGCTTTTTAATAGCATATCCAGCATTGTCAGGCATTTTGCCGGCTTTGAGATTGTCGCCAAGATCAAAACGCAGATCATTTTACGGCTGAAACAGTTTACCCTGGGTTTTTACAGCAATGAAAGGATGGGGGAGATCAGCACGGTGATCCATAATGACGCGGACAATCTGGGGGGAATCGTGGGTCATTTGGGTTCGCGGATGATCAGTGATTTTCTGGTGGCCTTCATCATCGGTACAGGGCTGTTCCTTATCGACTGGCGGATGGGGCTGGCCATGGTTTCCCTGCTTCCTGCGGCCATCTGGATACTGGTTCGCGGCATCCAAAACAATCTGCAGTTAAAAAAGGCCAACCAGGCGAATTTGGCGGATATGGTCAGCCTGTTTGTCGAGTATACCAAAGGAATCCCTTTGTTGAAAGCGTTTACTGAAATCCCGGTTTTTAAGGATAGGCTGGAGGCCAGCGCGGTCAAATTCGGGGAGAGCAGTAAAAAAGAGGCCAAATCGGTTGCAAGCTATCTGGGAAAGTATTTTTTCCTGTTTGAACTTTGTTATGCCATTCTGGCGACCCTTGGAGCCTATTGGGTATTCGGGAACAACTTATCGCTGTTTGATTATCTGATCTTCATGATTTTCTGCCGAGAATTCTATCGGCCCTTTGCGGCGCTGGAGGGCCACTGGCTGAGCTATATGAGCGTCAAAGACAGCTATCAAAGGGTCGCGCGGATCCTGGATGCGCCGGTGGTGGAAAAGCCCGCAGCGCCTCAGGAGGCCAAACATTTTGATATCGCCTTTGACCGGGTCGGCTTTTCCTACGAAGCAGGCGAATTTGAACTGAAAAATGCCAGCTTCACTTTGGAACAGGGTACGCTGACCGCTTTGGTGGGGCCGTCCGGTTCGGGAAAGACCACCATTACGAATTTGATGTTACGATTCTGGGAACCGCAAAGCGGACGGATTCAAATTGGCGATGTGGACATCCGGCGGATGGATTACGACGAGCTGCTCGCCAATATCAGCATTGTCATGCAGAATGTCATCCTGTTTGCGGATACCATTTACGAAAATATCAAGATGGGGAATAAAAATGCGACCCGGGCCCAGGTCATGGAGGCGGCCCGCAAAGCCATGATCCATGATTTCATTATGAGCCTGCCGGACGGGTACGACACGCCGCTGGGAGAAAACGGCGTGGGGCTTTCCGGCGGACAGAAACAGCGGCTCTCCATTGCCCGGGCGTTTTTGAAAAACGCGCCCATTGTCATTCTGGACGAGATCACCAGCAATGTCGATCCCCTCAACGAGGTGAAGATCCAAAAGGCCATCAGCAATCTGGCGGCAGATCGGACGGTGCTGGTGATCGCCCATCATTTGCGGACCATCCAGAACGCAGATAAAATTATCGTTTTTAACCGGGGCGAAATTGTCGAAATGGGCAAACATCACCAATTGATGCAAAACAACGGGCTGTATCGGGAACTCTGGGATGCCCAGGAGCGGGCCAAGGAGTGGCGAATCTGCGGGTAGCCGGAAGAGCCGGAGCCGGGATGCAATCTTACCTTGGCGCATGGCGGAACGGGTTGCATCCATTATAAAAACAAATCGGGCGAAACCGGAGTTGGTTTCGCCCTGCTAGGCTTCGGTCCACCTTCCTCAAAGATTGGTCATGCATCTCCAAACCAGGTCCCTGCTTCCTCAAAACTCATGGAACATCACCAAAAATAGACCGAACCAAGCCAAGAGAACCTTAATAAAGATACTCAAACGCAACGCTTGATATGGAGATGCGGCTATGATAACGAACCGGTGGGGAGCTGAAAGAGCTCATTTTGCGAGTGACGGATCGCTTTGGGTGACTGAAAGAGCTCTTTCAGTCTTTCAGCAAGCTCATTTTGTGGATAAGAGAGCTCGCTCAGTCTTTCAGCAAGCTCATTTTGTGGATAAGCAAGCTTGTTTTGTGAATCAGCAAGCTCGTTTTGTGAATAAGTGAGCTCTCTCAGTCGTTCAGCAAGCTCGTTTTGTGGATAAGCAAGCTTGTTTTGTGAATGGGAGAGCTTGCTCAGTCGTTCAGCAAGCTCGTTTTGTGGATAAGCGATCTATTTTTGTGGATAAACGGATCCGTTTAACGTGGTTAATGGTTTTGGCTGTGGATAAGTCGGGAAAGTGCAGCTAAAATTGGGTTAAGTCAGGAGTAAGGCTTTGAACTGGGAAGAGGGGAGAAAAAAGGAGCTGGTCCCGGAGATGAGAGAAATCGTACGGCCTGGATGAGAGGATGGAGAAGCCGGGCGAAGACGTACCGCTCAAATCTCCATACTCTCGAGCCGGTACTTCCGAATGACGCCCCAGACCGGGTAGGCGATCAGGGTCAGGGCCGCGGCCAGCCCCAGGATCACGGCGGGGAAGACGGCAAAGCCGAGCCAGTCGGCGAACCTCCCCACCACGGGGACGATCAGAAAGCCTCCCAGGTCGGCGCAGACGGTGATCAGGGCGGCCACCTTGCCGGTGCTGCCGGGGAAACAGCCGGTCAGCGCGGCCATCATCGTCGGGAAGATGCCCGCCAGGGTCAGTCCGATGCCCGCGGTGGCCAGCGCCGTAACCCAGCCGACCGGCCAGAGATACCAGCAGAGCGAAAGCAGCAGCGTTCCGCAGGAAGCGGCAATGATATAGGCGGAAAAACCGACCCGGTCCACGACGCGGCCGCAGATCAGGCGGCCCGCCGTCAAAGCGGCCCAAAAAAGCGTGGCCATCCATTGCGGGGAGAAGGGGCCGCGCGGCGCCAGCTGGCTCCAGAAGGCGGTGATCCACCCGCCCATCGAGACTTCCAGTCCGACATAGAAAAAGGTGAAAAGTCCCGCTGACCACAGAAAGCCATCGCGGTACGGCGAGCTTTCCGGCGCCGTGGCCGCCCGCTCTCCGGGGGCGGTCTTTACGTTCAGCAAGGCCAGAAGGACCAGGAAAGGCAGCACCGTAAGCAGGCCGAAGCCCGCGCGCCAGCTGCCGAAGACCTGTAGGCAGAACGCGGCCAGCAGCGGGGCGAGGATCGAACCGGCCCCGAAGAAGAAATGCAGGAAATTCATGGCCCTGCCTTTGCCGCCGGCCGTGGAATCGGCGCATAGCGCATTGATGCCCACGTTATAAATGGCCAGGCCCGCTCCTAACAAGGCATTCCAGACCAGCAGCAGGGGGTAGTCCGCCGCCAGCGCGCAGCCGGCGGCGCCGGCCAGGATCAGCAGGCCGCCGGCCAGCAGAAAGAGCTTCTTCCCAAAGCGGTCCGCCAGCGGCCCGCCGCTCAATTCGGCGATCAGGGAGCCGAAAAACTGCGCCGCCAAAAAGATGCCGGCCTGGCTGTAATTGATACCCAGATCGGCGGCGACGGCCGGCAGCAGGGGCCCGAGAACTCCGGATCCCAGGCCGATGGCTGTAAAACCGCAGTATTGAATGAACAAGAGCCGTTTTTTCATGGGAACCTCCGGGACCGGATTTCAATATTGTCTCTGATTATAGACGCTAAAGCGCCCAAAATCCATTCAATAAATTATTTATTCTTTCAAAATCTTGCGCTATAATGGTTGGGGTGAGCAACCGATGCATGGTGATGTAAAAGAGGCTCCGGTAACCCTCGGGGAACTGGCGCCGCGCGTCCTGACAAGTTCCATTTTCACGCAGGGAATGACGTTTCCGGCGGGGCAGCGCTTTAACGGGCGTTACGTCTGCGACTATGAGCTGGAGTACTTCACCGACAGCGCCGGCGCGATGATCCTCGAGGAGCGCCTGTATCCGCTCCGCAAGGGCGACATCGCCTTCCGCCAACCCGGCCAGTTTACCCAGGGGATCTTGCCGTACAATTGTTACCTGGTCAGCTTCGACCTGGTCGGGAATACCGCCAAAAACCCCGAAACCTACAATTTTTGCACCGAGACGCAATTTCAGGTCCATTACCGCCACCCTTTGCTGGAGGCGATCCCGCCGGTGTTTCACCCGCCGGACGGCGAGGGCTACGCCAAGCTTTTCGACGGCATCTTCCGCGAGTTTGTCAATCAGAACCAATACTCGCTGCTGCTGTTGCGTTCTTTGGTATTGCAGGTCCTCTACCAGTTGGCCCGGGACGCGCAGGATCCCTTCGCCGGTTCCGGCCTGCGCTGGCCGGCGCATCGCGATACGCTCAAGAAGGCCATCGATTATATGCAACAGAACTATGCCCGGAAGATCGGCCTCCGGGAACTGGCGGAACAGGCCGGAATGAGCCCCAGCTACTTTCACAGGCTCTTTTCGGAGCTGATGGGCTCGACCCCCAATGAATACCTGATCCGCCTGCGGTTGGGCAAGGCCAAGGAACTGCTGCTCCAGACCCACCTGGCCGTATATGAGATCGCCTTGCAATGCGGTTTCGAGAATATTCCCTACTTCAGCTTTCTCTTTAAAAAGCAGGTGGGGGTCTCGCCCGGTCAGTTCCGCGGGAGCTACAGCTATCTCCGCTCCGGATCGCCCCGGGAGAAGCGCGGCGGAATTGACAGCCCGCTTGGGATATGATAAATTTACAATAGCTCATGCGCATGAGCTTCGGAACGAGGTGCCGTTTTGATCAATAAAAAACTGGATTTGCCGCGTTTTCTCCAACTGTACCAGTTGCTGAAGGCGGAGATCATTTCCGGAAAATATGCTTGTTACGAACCCATCCCTTCCCAGCAGCAGTTGATCGATGCCTATCAGGTGAGCCTGATCACGGTCCGCCGGGCCATTGAGAAATTGTCGGCCGAAGGCTATATCCTGCGCCGCCAGGGGAAGGGGTGTTTTGTCGCTCCGGCCACCGACTGGCAGATCAACCGTTCCCAGGTACTGCAGATCGGGGTGATCGTCTCCTCCATCGCCAACTCCTTTTTTCCCGAGATTATTGAGGGCATGGAGCAGTATCTGCATACGGTCAACGCCCAGCTGACCATCTCCCATTCCCAGTGGCAGGCCGCGCACGAGCGCAGCCATATCAACAGCTTTTTGCGGAATGGCTGTCACGGCCTGTTGATCTCGCCGTCCCAGGACTGCCAGGCCTATCGCAAGCTGCAAGAGGAAGGGGTCCCGTTTGTCTTTTTCAACCATTACTTTCCCGACGCCGGCTTTCCCTATGTGATCACCGACGACCGGAACGGCGTCAAAGCGGCCATCGATCACCTGATCGCCAGGGGTCACCGCCGGATCGGCGCGGTCATCGGGGGTTCGGGCAAGGCCACCGCCCTGGACCGCCTGGCCGGGCTGCGGGATAGTTTCGCAGCCGCCGGCCTGGAATGGAAGGATTCCTGGCTTAGCTGGCAAAAGAACTTTACCTACGATGAAGGGGTCGAGGGGGCGCGGGAATTGTTCGCCCGGGAACCGGCCCTGACGGCCATTTTTTGCTCTTCGGAACTGTTGGCCACCGGAACCGCGGCCTACCTTTTGAACCGGGGCTACCGCATTCCGGAACAGATGTCGCTGGTGGCTTTCGGTGATTCGGACACTTCCCGTTTCTTCAAGATTCCGTTGACTACCATCGCCCAGCCGACCACGGAAATGGGCGCGACTGCGGCCCGCTTGTTGGTCGAGGCCGTTCAAGACCGGCCGGTTGACGCCGATCAGATCGTGCTGCCGTGCCGGCTGATCATCCGCGAGTCCACGGCGCAGGCGCGGAATGCCTGAAGGCCCGGGTGCCACTTGAAGGATGGAAATGTTGCTTTGGAAGATTGAATCATTTAAGTATAGGGAAAAATCTAAATTTGGGGAGGAGCGCTCGTGATGATTGGCAAGGGTTATGAGCAAGGAACGATGACGGACGGGGAAGCCCGGGGGATTATGGCCGAAGCCTTGAACCGGCTGGATCTGGACGGCAAAAAAGTGCTGATGATCATCCCGGATACCACCCGGACCGCGCCGATGCCTTTGATTTACAAGGCCGTCTATGAGACGATCGGCGCCAAAGTGGCCCAGCTGGACGTGATGGTGGCCCTGGGGACCCATCCCGCCATGCCGGAAGAGAAGATCATGTCCTGGGTCGGGATTACCCCGGAGGAGCACCGGTCGGCGTATCCGAAGACCCGCTTCTTCAATCACGCCTGGAACGATCCGGACGCGCTGGCGGTGGCGGGAACGGTCCCCGCGGCCGAGATGGCCGAGATCACCGGCGGCCTGATGGCCGAGGATGTCCCGGTCACCATCAATAAAAAGATCTATGAATACGATCGCCTGTTGATCACCGGACCGGTCGTCCCCCACGAGGTGGTGGGGATCTCCGGCGGCAACAAGTATCTCTTCCCGGGCATCTCCGGCCAGGAGATTATCGACTTTTTCCATTGGCTCGGCGCCCTGATCACGATCCCCAAGATCATCGGCGTCAAGGATACGCCGGTCCGCCGGGTCCTGAACCGGGCGGCCCAGTTCCTGACGGTGCCGCGGAGCGCCTTCTGTTTCGTCATCCATGAACATCAGCTGAAGGGCTTCTTCACCGGCACGCCCGAGGAGGCCTGGTCGGCGGCGGCCGATCTCTCCGACAAGCTGCATATCGTCTATAAGAACCGGCGGTACCAAAGTGTGCTGGGGCTGGCGCCGCCCAAATTCGACGACCTCTGGACCGGCGGCAAGGTCTCCTATAAGCTCCAGGACATCGTGGCGGACGGCGGCGAGCTGATCATCTACGCGCCGAATATTGACGAAGTCTCTTACGTGCACGGCCACTGGATCGATCAGATCGGGTATCATTGCCGGGACTACTATTACCGGCGGATGGAGCAATTCGCCCAGATCCCCCGGGGGATTCTGGCTCATTCCACTCACGTCAAGGGCGCCGGCACTTTCGAGAACGGGGTGGAGCAGCCGCGGATCAATGTGATTCTGGCCACCGGCATTCCCGAGGAACGCTGCCGCCGCATCAACCTGGGCTACCGGGATTACCGGACGATCAATCCCCAAGAATGGGCCGGCCGGGAGGACGAAGGCTATCTGCTGGTTCCGGAGGCGGGCGATCTGCTCTTCCGGTATGCGGGGAAAAAATAAGCGGAGTGACGATTCAGTCCAAGGTTGAAAGTCCAAGGGGAAAGTCGAAAGTCGAAAGTCCAAGGTCGAAAGTCGAAGGGTGAAAGTTGAAAGTAGAAAGTCAAAGGGTAAAGTCTAGGGTTGAAAGTCCAAGGTCGAAAGTCCGAGGCCGAAGGTCAAAAGTCAGCCATAAAATGGATCTGCTTTCGCTTTTGTGGCGATCACCCGCCTTCGACCGGGTTTCTCACTGCCTGCGTAGGACATTCGACTTCCAACGACTTTCGACTTGTGACTTTCGACTTCCAACGACTTTCGACTTGTGACTTTCGACTTCCAACGACTTTCGACTTGTGACTTTCGACTTCCAACGACTTTCGACTTGTGACTTTCGACTTCCAACGACTTTCGACTTGTGACGTGACTTTCGACTTCCAACGACTTTCGACTTGTGACTTTCGACTTCCAACGACTTTCGACTTGTGACTTTCGACTTCCAACGACTTTCGACTTGTGGCTTTCGACTTCCAACGACTTTCGACTTGTGGCTTTCGACTCCTAACTTTCGACTTGTGACTTTCGACTTTTGACTTTTCACACTGAATCGTTCCCAATCAGGAAGAAACGTTATCAATTAAAACGGGTGATCATCGATGGAATATACCCCCGAGGTTTTACGCAATTTTCAACCGAGGCACAGTTTCTTTATCGGACTGGATTCCGACGGTTGCGTCTTTGATACGATGGAGATCAAGCAGAAAGAGTGTTTCTGCCCCAACAACATCCGGTACTGGCGCTTGCAGCCGGTTGCCAAGTATGCCCGGGAAGCCACCGAGTTCGTCAGCCTCTATTCCCGGTGGCGGGGGAGTAACCGTTTTCCGGCGCTGGTCCGGGTGATGGATCTCCTGGCGGAGCGGGCCGAGGTCCGGGAGCGCGGCTTTGCGGTGCCCCGCCTTCCCAAGCTGCGCGAATGGATCGCCTCGGGAGCGCCGCTGAGCAACGCCAGCCTCCAGCAATGGGTCGAGCGGACCGGCGATCCCGAGCTCCGCCTGGTGCTGGAGTGGAGCGAGGCCGTTAACCGGGCGGTGGCGGAGATCGTCTTCGGCATCCCGCCGTTCCCCTATGTGAAAGAGAGCATCGCCAAACTGCTCCCCAAAGCCGATCTGCTTTGCGTCTCGCAGACCCCCGGCGCTGTCGTGGCCCGCGAATGGGCCGAGCATGGGATCCTGGAAGCCGCGGCGCTCATCGCCGGCCAGGAACTGGGGACCAAAAAAGAGCACCTGCGGCTGGCCGCGACGGGCAAGTACCCGGCCGACCACATCCTGATGGTCGGCGACGCTTTGGGCGATCTGGAAGCGGCCCAAGCCAACGGCGTGCTCTTTTACCCCATCAATCCCGGCGGGGAGGCCGAATCATGGCGGCGCTTCCATGACGAAGTCCTGGAGCTTTTTTGGAGCGGCCAATATGCCGGAGCGTACCAGGCGGAACGGATCGCCGAATTCCGGTCGTTGCTGCCCGAAACTCCGCCCTGGCAGCGGTAAAACTGCAAACGAACGCAGACCCCTTTTCGAGGGGTCTTTTTTTCTGCCGGTTCAAGATATTGCGGAAGACCGCGCCGCGTCCGGCTCCAGGCAGGCGGGCAGATAGACGGCGAAGAGTGTCCCCCGTCCCGGCTTGGAGTCGACCGTGATACAGCCTTCGTGACGGGCGATGATGGAGTAGGCGGTGGCCAGCCCCAAGCCGTTGCCCGATTGCCGGGTGGTGAAGAAGGGATCGAAGATATGGGGCAGATGTTCGGGCGCGATGCCACAGCCGTGATCCTCGACCACCAGCTTGACGTAGCTGCCTTTGCGAAGCGGCGGCGCCGGCTCGCCCTCCCGGAGCAGGACATTTTCGGTCTGAATCCGGATCAGGCCGCCATCGGGCATGGCTTGGGCGGCATTGATCAGCAAGTTATGGACCACCTGCCCGATCTGTCCTTCGTCGGCTTCCACCGGCCAAAGGCCGGCGGCATTGAGGAATTGGTACTGGACATTCTGGTCTTTCAGTGCGAATTCGGCGGCGTGGGCGATGACCCGGCCCAGATCGATCCGGTGTTTGATGGGGGTGCCGCCTTTGGAAAAGGTGAGCAACTGCTTGGTGAGGCGGGCGGCGTTTTTGATGGATTCCTCCATTCCGTCCAGATACTTTCCGATATCCTTGCCCTTCTCCAAAAGGAGCTTGGCGAGTTGAACGTTGCCGAGCAGCACCGCCAGGATATTGTGGAAATCGTGGGCCATGCCCCCGGCCAGGATGCCCAGGGATTTCAATTTCTGATTCTTCAGGAATTCCTCGGCCATCTTTTGCTGCACGGTAATGTCGCGAAACACGTAAACCTGGCCGGTGATCTCCTCCCGGTGGTCGCGGATGGCCGCGCCACTGGCGGCGATGAACCGTTTATGCTGATCGCGCGAGGTGAGGACCAGGGCGGGCGGAGTCTCCGGATGGCGGCCGATTCCCGGGACCGGTTCCGCTTCGGCCGCGGCGGTCCGGTAGACCTCGGGGAGCGGGCGGCCGAGAGCTTCCGCCTGGGTCCAGCCGGTCAGCTCCTCGGCGACCTTGTTCAGCAGGCAGACCCGGCCGGCATTGTCGGTGGCGATGACTCCCTCGCCCAGGGACTTGAGGGTGATGTCCAGCCGTTCCTTCTCGGCGGCCAAAGCGGCTTCGCTCTGTTTCAGCTCTTGGTAGGGGGCGAGCAGGCCGATCCGGACGACGACATGATAATAGAAGGTCAGCGCCATGAGGCGACAGAGGTGAATGACCACCAGGACCGGAGCGGAGTGGCTGAAAAGGACGGCGATCGCCGGGACATAGCTTACGTTGGCCAGGGTCAACATGGTCAGGCTGGCCTTGTCAAAATGGCGGCGCTGCCGGAACAGCATCAGCAGCGAGCCGGCGGTGAGCAGGAGAAAAATGAGAATCCCCAGGACCCAAGCAACCGGACGATAGCCGGGATCGCCCGCCAAGCGCGTCAACAGCGGGGCCAGGCTCAGCATGGCCAGGACCATTCCGGCCAGGACCCCGAAGTAAAGCGGGTACGAAAACTCCCGTTCGAACAGCAGGGGAGCGATGAGCAACGAACCGCTCCAGACGTAGGAAAGGGTGAGAAAGAGTTGCGCATGGGAAGCAACGAAGAGGCCGGAGGGAAGCAGCCGGAAATCCAGGAGCAGCTGAACCAGGCTGAGCACCCCGCTGAATAAAAAAGCCACCCCCAAAAAGAGCAGGTAGGGATTTTTCATGAACCGTCTGACGTTCCAAGTGATTGAGAAGATGGAAAAGGCCAAAAAAATGCCGTAAACTTCCGCCAGCAGATGGAAGAGGGAATAGCGGTAAAGGCTGCACCCCACGAGAAGCAGCAGCACCAGCCCCATCATGCTCAGGCCCGGCTCCCGGCCATTCGGGGAAATCGCGTTGTTTTTCAATGGACTGACCTCGTTTTCATTTTGAAGCGGCCCGGATAGGCGGGCCGCGTTCGTTTTTACGCCGACGGTCCGTTGCCTGGCGGCTTTTGGAAACGGAAACCGTCATTTGTTATTGTACCAAAAATATGCTGTTTTGTAACGGGACTCCCATCTCATTCCCGAGGGATCTTCGGCCAGTCGCCGGTCCCGGCCGGATTCAGCCGGCAAAGACTTGTCTAAAACAGGCCCCGGGCGAATAAATTTTAGATAAGTTGCATGGTGGGGTGAGGAGCGGTGGGCAGACGAATCCGGATCGGGGTCAAACTCTGGCTGGTCGCGGTGGCGCTCTGGGGAGCGGGGCCGGATATCTCCCAAGTTACGGCGCGGAGCAGGTCTCCGGCGCTCCGGTCGTCACGCTGGCGGCGCTTGGGGATATCGTCATGCACCGGCCGGTGATCGAATCCGGGTACGACCCGGCCGGTCATTCTTTTGATTTCCGGCCGCTCTTCGGGGAGCTCCGGCCCATCCTGCGCCAGGCCGACATCAGCGTGGCGGTGGTGGAGACCCCGCTCTCCGGCCCGGAACGGCCTTACAGCGGCTATCCCCGGTTCAATAGCCCCTACGCCATTGCCGACGCCGTGCAATGGGCCGGCGTCAGCCTGGTCTTTACCGCGCACAACCACGCGCTGGATCAGGGGAGTTCCGGTCTGCGGAAGACCCTCGCCTATTACGACCGGATCGGGTTGCGCCATGCCGGCAGCCGCAGCAGCCCGGAGCAAAAACGGTACGTGATCCTCGACTGCCGCGGCATCCGGCTGGCGTTTCTGGCCTATACCTCCTCCACCAACGGCATCGCCACGCCGCCGGGGCAGGAATGGCTGATCAACCGGGTCGATCTGGCGCGGATCGCAGCCGATATCGCCGCGGCCAAGCGGGAGGGGGCCGACGGCATCGTGCTGGCGCTCCATGCCGGGGTCGAGTACCGGCGGTTTCCCGGCCCGGCCCAGCAACGGTTGTGCCAGCGCCTGGTCGAGCTGGGAGTGGATATTCTGCTGGGAAGCCACGTCCATGTGATTCAACCGCTGGGATGGCGGGAGGTGGCCGGTCCGGACGGCCGCCGCCGCACCGCTTTCATCGCCTACTCCCTGGGCAATCTGCTCTCCAATCAGCGTTGGCGCTATACGGACTGCGGCCTGATGGTCACGCTGAAATTGCGCAAGGATCCCGACCGGCCCCAGGGGATCCGGATCCTCGCGGCCGATCCAACTCCGCTCTGGGTGGAACGGAGCTTCCGGGACGGCCGCTACCGGTACCTCATTCACCCGCTGGCCGGGCCGGAGGCCGCCGCGGAACCGGCCCTGAGCCCAAAAAACCGCCCACGGCTGCGGGAAGTATGGTATGATACAGAGGAATTGTTAAATGGCTGGCCGGTCTATCAAACGGACCAGCCGTAACCGGGAGGGGAATCGTGGAACTGGATCCGATCGGGGGCGGGCCGGCGCCGATCATCGTCGACGCCGACGCCGCGCCGCGCGAGTGTTTGCGGATTATTGACGAATTGGCGGCCGAATTCGGACGGGAAGTGATCACGGTGGCCTCCATCCATCACCGGATCGACCGGCCCAACCACCGGGTGGTCGGGGATGAGCCCCAAGCCACCGACCTGGCGGTGATCAACCTGACCCGGCCGGGAACGATCGTGGTGACTCAGGATCAGGGCCTGGCAGCCCTGGTCCTGGCCAAAGGGGCCGCGGCCATCGCGCCGCACGGCGAGATCTTCCGGGACGACCGCATGGACGCGATGCTGGAAGAGCGCAATATCCTGGCGCGCTGGCGGCGAAGCGGCGGCCGGACCAAGGGGCCGTCCCCCCGTTCGAAAGCGGATAATCTCCGCTTCGCCGCCAACCTCCGAAGCTTGTTGGAACCGCAGTGAACTGCCCGTGCCGGGCGGTTTTTTTTATTCGGTTTTTTCCGCGGCGGCCGCGGATTAATTTCGTTTTCCGAAAGATATAATAATCCCGAATGAAAGACCGCAGGATGGGAGAAACGGGGACAAGGGCGAGATTCAAAAAAATCAGAGGGGGCATCGGCATGAAACAAAACGGCTGGGGCGAGCTTGGCGAGCAGATCAAACGGAGCTTCGCGGCGGAGCCGCGATTGGCGGGGTATGGCTTGAAGGCCAGAGTCTACGGGGATGGGATGGTTCAGATTCAGGGCATCGTGGACGTGCTGGATGAGAAGGATCAGGCGGAGGAGTTGGTCCGCAAACTGCCGGGGGTCACCGGCGTCGCGAACGACATCACTGTCTGCACCGACGGGGCGGTCGACGACGAGGATGTGGCCTTCGAAGTCAGCGAGGAGTTGCGGGCCGATCCCCAGATCCCCGATTCGGTGGGTTTCAAGGTCAGCGGCGGCGAAGTGGATCTGGTGGGCAGCGTGGCCAGCAAGAGCGAGATGGACCGGGCGCTGGAGACTGCCGCCAAGGCGCGGGGGGTGCGCGAGGTGCGGAGCCGGCTGAAACTGGCGGAGGAGGTGGATGACGCCACCATCACCAACAATGTCCAGGCGGCGTTCATGGCCGAGCCCGAGCTTCCGGCGGGCCGGGTCCGGGCGCTGACCCGGGACGGCGTGGTCACGCTCTGGGGCAATGTCGGGCAGGACCAGGTGGAGCTGGCCATGACGGTGGCGGCCGGCGTCCCCGGGGTACGCAAGGTGAATAACGGCTTCCACAAAAGCCTGGTGGAGGTGGATGACCGGATCGTGACCCGGATGATGGACCGGATCGCGGCCAATCCCTACCTCAACGAACAGCCCATCGCCATCGGCGTGGCGGACGGGAAGATCCATCTGTCCGGAAAACTGGATACCGTGGAGGGGAAACGGGACATCGACGAGCTGATCGGAGCGATCCTGGACGAGTTTCACCTGCCGGGAGCGGCCATCGATAATAAGCTGCGGCTGGAGCCGGATGAGAAGTGAGAAGTGAGATGTGGGAAAGGGACGTGAAGTTGAATTGATCAATCCATTCCCGCTTCTCCCTTCCCATTCAGGAACTCTTCGGCCAGCCGCAGCAGGATATCCCGTTCGTTGCGGTCCGGCTCCTCCCAGACCGCTTCCTGCAAGGCGCCGAGGACCCGGCCGATCAAGGGGCCGGGCTTCAGCCCGAAACGGCTCATCAGATCGTGGCCGGTCACCGCCAGGCGCCGTTCCTCCTTGACGGCCGGTTCCTCCAGGATCTCCAGGATCCGGCCGGCCATCTGCCGCCAGTACTCCCAAACCTGGGGATCGATCCGGCCGGTGGCCACGATATCGGCCCGCCGCAGTTCCAGCAGGTTGCGCACCTGTTCCGGGCCGACCTTGGCGATCAGACGGCGGATGGCGGCGTCGCCGGTCTGCGGCTGCACCAGGAACATATGCCAGCGGATGAGCTTGGTGACGGTCTCCACCGTCCGGCCCGGGTAACGCAGCCGTTCCAGGATGGCCGCGGTCATTTCCGCTCCGCGCTGATCGTGGCCGTAAAAATGAACGCCGCTCTCATTCTCGAAGCGGGTGGCCGGCTTGGCGATGTCGTGCAGCAGGGCGGCCAGCCTCAATTCCAACTGGGGCTGGATGGTATCGGTGGCGCGGAGCAGGTGTTCCCAGAGGGTATGCCGGTGGTAGCGGCCCTGCTCCAGATCGGTATCCTCCAGTTCCGGCAGGAACAGCGCCAGCAGGCCGCTGCGCCGCAGGCCGACCAGACCGGGCCGGACCCGCGCTCCCAAGAGCAGCTTGCTGAATTCGTCGCGGATCCGTTCCAGGCTGACCGGCTTGGCCCATTCGGGGCGGATGGCGGCGGCGGTCCGCCGTTCCGGATGGAGTTCCAGGGTTGCCAGGAAGCGGTAGAAACGGAACATCCGCAAGCCGTCCTCGCGGAAACGGACCGACGGGTCGCCCACCGCCCGCAACAGGCGCCTTCGCAAGTCGGCATAACCCCCGCTGGGATCGACCATCTCGGAGCTGGCGAAGTCGTAGGCCAGCGCATTGATGGTGAAGTCCCGCCGCAGCAGGTCCTGGGCGATCTCCGTCCCGAACCGGATGGCGTCGGGCCGGCGGCCGTCGCTGTAGCCGAGATCCTCGCGGAACGTGGTGATTTCGAGACTCCCCCCCTCCGCCAGGACGGTGATGGTGCCGTAAGCCTTGCCCGTGGGGACGGTATGGCAAAAGATGGCTTCGACCCGGTCGGGCCGGGCGTCGGTGGCCAGATCCCAGTCCTGGGGGGCTCCGCCCCAGAGCAGGTCGCGGACAGCGCCGCCGACCAGGTAAGCCTGGTGCCCGGCAGCCAGCAGCGTCGCGGCCGCGGCGCGGACCCACCCGGGAATGGCCTGAAAATTGAGGGCCTCGGTCGTGTTCAAGGCGAAACGGGCCTTGGGGGCGGACATGGCAAACACCCTTTCTGCAATCGAATCCGGCGCGGCTTGGCGCCGCCTGCTTCATGCTGCACGTCAAGGATTTGGCGATCGGTAACCGGACTGTGACATCACGGATCGTTCCATCTTTGGGAATGAGCAAGCGGCCTATCGACTCACCCCCTGAGCTTCGCTCTGCCGGCAGCAGCTTTAGGAAACTTCCCCTCTCTCTTTTCCGAAAAAATTATTCCAGAATAAGGAAACGTCACTTGATGATATTGACCGCCGCCGCGAATCAGAACCAATGCTTCCGCTTGAAGTACCAGAGCAGCCCGGCGACGGTGCCGGCCATCACCAGCCATAGGAAGAGCAGTCCGTGCGGCCAGGCCAGCTCGGGGAAGTGCCGGAAATTCATGCCGTAGTAGCCGACGATCAGGGTCAGCGGCAGGATGATGGTGGAGACGACGGTCAGGGTCATCATCACCTCGTTCATCCGGTTGGAGAGAGCCGACAGGTAGATCTCCTGGGCTCCGGCCAGGATGTCGCGCTGGGTCTCGCAAAGCTCATGGACGCGAATGACCTGGTCGTAGAGGAGGCTCATGAAGGGCAGGGCCTCCAGATCGACGAAGGGGTTCTCGCGCCGTGACAGGAGCGCCAGGGCCTCGCGCATCGGAGCCAGGGCCTTGCGCATGGCGATCAGCTTCCGCTTCAGCGCAAAGAGCTCGGTGAGGAGTTCCCGGTCGGGCTTGGGGAAGATCCGGTCCTCCAGCGCCTCGGTACGGTCGGCGACCTCGTCCAGCACCTTGAAGCCCTGACTGATCAGGGGCGCGGCCAGATGATAGCAGAGGATGTCCGATCCCTGGCTGAAGAAACGGGCCGGCGGATCGGGCGGCAGCTCCCGGAGCGCCTCCAGCGGCCCGGCATGCACAGTGATCAGGAAATTGGCGCCGATCAGGAAATGGCAGCCCCGCAGTTCGACGGCGCCCTCCGCGTCCCAGTGGATCTCCTGGAGCAGCAGGTGCAGATAATCCTGGTATTCATCGAGAAAGGCGCGGGGCTGGGGCGTGAAGAGCCGCTCGATGGTCAGGGGATGAAACAGTTTCAGCCCCGTCAGGACCGGCCGGATCTCCGCCTCGCCGCCCGCCAGATCCAGCCAGAGAACCGTGGCGGAATCGCCCAGCATCCCCGCAAATTCCGCATCGGGCAGCCGGGTTACGCCCGAGTGCTCCCGCCAAGCCAAGAACATCGCCATCACCTCGCCAAAGATCTTCCATGTCGGCTGCCAAAAACCTGCTTGGGATCCCCGCCCATCCGATCATTTGTTTTCCCCCGCGCACGCTGGAAGACAATATTTATACCGTAGTATATCCGGGTTTAACCCCCGGTTAATCCGGGATTAATTCGCACCGGCTATGATCAGGTAAAATTTGAAATTCAAAGGCGCCGGACGGCGCGGAAGGCTACGGGAACGGTGAGCCGCGCCGGAAAGAGGAGTATTATGCCGCATAAGATTTTAGTCACCGCGCACGCGGGTTGCATGAAGACCGCCATGGACAGTCTGGAATCGGTGTACGCCGGGGTCGCGGCCGGCGCCGATGTCATTGAGGTGGATGTGCGCTTTGCGGAGGGAGAAATCCCGGTCCTGAGCCACGATCCGCTGGAGCCGGGGCAAGACCGGCGGCCGGTCCGGCTGGCCGAGGTCCTCGAGTATGTGGAGGGCCAGCGGGGAACGGTTCTCAACCTGGATCTGAAGGAGACCTACGGACTGCCGTCCCTGATGGAGCTGTTGCGGCGGACCGGCATGGCGGAGCGGGTCTTTTTCACCGGCTTAGAACCCAGGGCCGTCCCCGAGGTGCAACGGGCCGCGCCCGGCATTCCCTATCTCGTCGATTACCAGCCCGAGCCGTGGCTGAGCGCCAACCCCAGCTACTTGAAGATCCTGGCCGTCATGGTCAAAGAGCTGGGGGCGCTCGGGCTCAATCCTTCGTATCAATATGTGACCGAACCGCTGGTGGACACCTTTCACGCCGCCGGCCTGAAGGTCTATGTCTGGACAGTAAACCGGCTGGTCACCATGAACGGGCTGATCCGGCTGGGAGTGGACTCGATCACCACCAAGCGGGTGGATCTCCTGGTTCAGGCATTGCGCGAAGCGGGCTGCGGGGGTGAAGTCGATGCGCTGGCTTGATTGGAAAGGCTTCTATCACGCATTGGGCAGGAAGCGGTTCGGCGAATGGCTGATCTTCACCGCGTTTCTGCTGTTTTTCTTCGGCCCCCTGGTGAACCTGACCATGCTGGCCTTTTCCCAGGACTACCTGTACCCGAAGTTCTTCCCTTCGGCCCTGTCCCTGAAATGGTGGCAGTTCGTCCTCTCGCAGCAGAACCTGGCGGGAGCGATGATCCTCTCCTTCATCGTGGCCATCGTCACCACGCTGGCCTCGGCGTTGATCTGTCTGCCGGCGGCCTACGCTTTCGCCCGGATCGACTTTCCGCTGCGGCGCTTCTGCTACGCCTCGTTTTTACTGACCAACGCCTTTCCGAAGATGGGCTTGTACGTCACCATCGGCATGCTTTTTTACAAGCTCAATCTGATGGGCTCCTTTCCGGGAGTGATCATCATTCACCTGATCAATACCATGATGTATATGACGTGGATCCCGGCGGGGGCGTTCTCCAGCGTCCACCGGCAGCAGGAAGAGGCGGCCCGGGACGTGGGGGCCTCGCCCTGGCAGACATTCCGCCATGTGACCCTGCCCCTGGCGATGCCGGGAATCATGGTGGCGGCGATTTTCACCTTTCTGACCTCGCTGGAGGAGGCGCAAGGCACCCTGCTGGTGGGGGTCCCCAACGTGAAAACCATTCCGGTGGTGATGTATTCGGTGATCTTCGATTACCCCGCCATGGCGGGCGCGGTGTTCTCAATCATCCTGGTGATCCCGACAGTGATCCTGCTGCTGTTGATGCGGAAGTCGGCGGGCGGCAAGTCCCTGGCCCAAGGGTTGAAAGGCTTCAACTAAAGCGTTGTGATAAACCCTGTCCCAAAGGTCAGGGTGGACACAAAAGCTCAGGGAAGCAAGGGATAAAGTCGATTTTGAACCTTTTACAAGCTGACTTCCGATTCGAAAGACTTTATCACCTGGCTTCCAAAGATCAAGGTTTGTTAGAAGCGTTGTGATAAACCCTGTCCGAAGGCCAGGGTGAACACAAAAGCTCAGAAAAGCAAGTGATAAAGTCGTTTTTTAGTCCATTGAAAGGATGATTTCCGAATTTGAGGACTTTATCACATGGCTTCTAGAATGGAGGCGCAACGAATGAATGCAGCGGCGCAGGAAGACCGCCGGCCGAAGCTGGTCCTGAAACAATTGACCAAACGTTATAAGAACGGCGACGGCGTGGCGGATATCGATCTCACGGTGTACGAGGGAGAACTGGTGACGATGCTCGGCCCGTCGGGCTGCGGCAAAACCACCATCCTGCGGGTGATCGGGGGGTTCCTCGAGCCGGACCGGGGCGAAGTCATCCTGGACGGGATGAATATCGAAAAACTGCCGCCGGAGAAACGGCCCACCGCGATGGTGTTTCAGAGCTATAACTTATGGCCGCACATGACGATCTTCGACAACCTGGCCTTCGGACTGCGGCTGCGCAAGCTGCCGGCGGACCGGATCCGGGAAGCGGTCGGTCAGGCGCTGGAGCTGGTACGGATGAAAGGAACCGAAAAGAAGTATCCGGCCCAGCTCTCCGGGGGACAACAGCAACGGGTGGCCATCGCCCGGGCGCTGGTGCTCAAACCGGCCTTATTATTGTTGGATGAGCCCTTCTCGGCGCTGGACGCCAAGATCCGGGCCCAGATGCGGGAAGAGCTGAAGAAGATCCAGACCGAGCTGAATATCACCGTGGTCTTTGTCACCCACGATCAGGCAGAAGCGATGGCCATCTCGGACCGGATCGTGGTGATGAGCAAAGGCGTTTTCGAGCAGATCGGCACCCCGGCCGAGGTCTACGACTACCCCCATACCATGTTTGTGGCCAAATTCATCGGCGATATGAACTTTATCCAGGATGGCAAAGCGGAGGGCGTGATCGCCGCCCGGCCCGAGGACATCCGGATCCTCCCCCAGGGGACGGGCCGGATCCGCGGCCGGATCCGCACCATCATGATCCTGGGCCATTATATCGAGATGAATGTCCAGAGCGAGCAGGGGGTGATCAAGGCCTTTCTGCCGCGCGAGCAAGGCGGAGAGTATCAGGTCGGCGCGGAAGTGTTCCTGGATATCGGGAAACACTGCCGCTTCCCCGCACCTCCGGCGCCGGCCGATGCCGCGCCGCCCCGGCCGGTCGCTCCCGTTGCCGGGCGGCCGGAGACGATCTTCGGATCCTAAGCAAACCAACTTGAAGGAGGAAGAAAGATGCGTTCCAAGAAAATCGGAGTTTTGTTCCTGGCGGTGCTCCTGGGAGTACTCGGCGGAGTGACCCAGATCGGAGCCGCCGCCAACGAAAAGGCCACCATCAATCTTTACACCGGGGGATCGGACAACGTCCGGATCGCCTGGGAGGCGGTGCTCCAAGCGTTTCAAAAGAAGAATCCCGGCATCAACGTGCAACTGCAATTTCTGGCCTCGGGGACCGGCGGTCAGACCGGCGTCGACAAATTGATCGCCGCGGTCAAAGCCGGCCAGAGGGAGATCGATATCGACCTGTTGGAGACCGCCGACAACGACTTGGTGCGGATCTTCGGCGAAGCCGGCAAGAACAGCCTGAGCCCGCTGCCGGTTAAGGAGATTCCCAATCTGAAGTATGTGAAGTCTCGTTCCGCGGCGGGCGGCGACGCGGCGCTGGTGTTCCGCGGCACCACGGTGCTGTTGGCCTATAACGCCGCGGCCGTGAAGAAACCGCCCAAAACAGCCACCGAGCTTTATCAATGGATCCGGAAGCACCCGGGCCGTTTTGCCTACAACGACCCCACCACCGGCGGAGCGGGCAGTTCCTTCGTGATCACCGCGCTCTATAATAAAATGCCGGCCGAAGCCCTGAGTTCCAGCGATCCCAAATGGAAGGAACAATGGAAAGCCGGGTTTGATCTCTTAAAAGAGCTGCATCCCTACTTTTACAAAGCTTCCGGCAAGGTCCAGTATCCCGCCAAGAACCAAGGCACCATCGATCTGCTGGCCAATGGGGAAGTGGACATGATTCCGGCCTGGGCGGACATGATTCTGGATCAGAAGTCGCGCGGCCTGTTGCCGGAGACCGTCAAATTGACCCAAATTGAACCGGCCTTCACCGGAGGCGTCCAGACACTCGTCGTCCCGGCGCTCTCCAAGAATAAGCCGGCAGCCTACAAACTGCTGAACTTCGTCATCTCCCCGGAGGGGCAGCGGATCTTCGTCGAAAAACAGAAGGCGATCCCGGTCATCACCCCCTCAAAACTGCCCAAGGAGACCGTGGCCCAGCTCGCGGGCCTCAAGGTGAAAGGCTTCCGCGTCTATACCATCGGCAAGCTGTCGGACGAGATCATGAAACTGTGGCAAAGCGATATTGCCACCCTGAAATAAGCAGGCGCTTTCCGCGCGGTTGGGCAAGGTCGCGCCGGCAATTCACATAAGGGCCGGCGCGACTCAACCTGCCCGCCGCAGGAGTGCCGGAAAAGAGGTGGCCCTGTTTTGAGGAAGGATACGGCCCGCAAATGGCTGGGCATCGGCTTGGCGCTCCCGGCGTTGCTGCTGGTGGCGCTGATCGTCGCCTTGCCGATCGCCCAGTCGTTCATCGTGAGCTTTCAGAATGGCCCTCAAGGCGGATGGACCTTCGACAACTACCGGAAGCTGTTCAGCGACCCCAATTCGGTGGCCAATATCGTTTACACCTTGCAGATCGTGGCAGCCACGGTGCTTCTGACGACGGTCGCCGCCTACCTGCTGGCGCTGTACCTGAATACCAGCCGGAGCTGGTGCGCCCGGACCATCGAAAAACTCTACATCATACCCCAGTTTATCCCGGGGATCGTCGCGGTGTACGCGATGATGGGCTTGATCCGGGACACCGGCGCGCTGAACCGGCTGCTTTTGAGTTTCGGGATTGCTTTCAAGCCGGGGCTGATGTATACCCCCGAGGGGATCGTGCTGATGAATCTGTGGTTCAATATCCCCTTTGCGACGATGATCATCGGAGCGGAGCTGGCGGGCATCCCCGTTTCGATCGTGGAGAGCGCCCGGGACGTGGGGGCGGGCCGGTTCCAGATCTTCCGCTCCATGATCCTGCCCCTCTCCCTGAAGTCCGCGCTGGTCGCGGCGACCTTCGTCTTCATCGGCAATGTCGGCTCCTTCACAACCCCGTTTCTGATGGGGACCAACGCCCCGCGCATGCTGGGGGTGGCTCTCTACCAGGAATTCGGGGTCTTTCATAACCTGCCGCAGGCCGCCGCCCTGTCGGTCTTCATGTTTGCGCTCTGCGCCATCGTCGGCGCGTTCTATATCCGCTCGATGACCCGGAAAGAGCCGTGGCGGGCCAACGAATCCTGACCGCCGGGCCGCCGCCGGAAACGGCCGGCCAGGGGGAGACAACTTCGATAGGAGGCTCAAGCGATGCTGAAGGAATGGCTGATGCACGAGTATCCGGAGCTGGCGGGCAAGCTGGCGCCGGCGGCGGAATGGGATGAGCTGAGCGATTTCGATGTTTCCCATTTCAGCATCGCCCTGCATGAATTGCTCAGCCGGACGCGCCCCGGCGATCCGGAGCCTCTGGTCCGGCTGGGCGAAGCGCACCATTACCGGAAGGAGCTGTGGCAGGCCGGAGCCTATTATCAGCGGGCCCTGGCCCTGGAGCCGCCCACCGGCTTGACGGAGGCCGAAACCGCGGCCGTGCTCCGCTATGCGCCGGTTCTGTACACCACGCCCGATGAGTTTTTTCAGCTGGTGGACGTGGTCGCCATCAAGCACCCGCTGCGACCGCTCATCGCCTATCATTTGTTCTGGGAAGACGATTACAATTTCCCCGACGACTACGATCCTTGCGATCATGAACAGGTCTGGATCGCCTACCACGAGCAGACGGGGGCGGTGGAGGGCGTGTGGTCGTTTTATCACAGCCGGATCCTTGGCGCGGCGGAGGCGGTGGCGGAAGCCAACCGGAATGGGGGCCGGGCCGGCATCCGGATCGAGTGGGGCATTCACGGCTCGCTGGTCAAGGGCTGGGAGGAGCTGCAGTTGCCCCCCGCCGGCCAGCCGCTGATGGACTGCCTGAAGGCCAGCTTCGCCCATCTCTCCCGGGGCGGGAGAAGGCCCGACCATCCGGTGAAAAAGCGTTGGCCGCCCTGTTTCGCGGGGAGCTTCCAAGCCTACCTCGATTTCAGCCGGCCGCTCCATACCGAGGAATGGCTGCGGCGGAAACGGTTCTATGCCGCTTCGCGGTGGTCGAATCCGGTCCTCCAGCAACATTTCCTGACCTACAATTTTGCCCCGAAATTCGATTGGCCCTTCGGAAACGCCGGCGGGCGGCCCCGGATGGAGGAATGAACCATGCACCAACTGTTGCGGGCCGAGGGAATCCTGGCGCCCAGTTGCAATCAGAGCCATATCATCTATGAGCTGTACCTGGAGCATCCGCTGGAACGGCTGGGGATCGACTTCCGCTATGACCCCAAGACACTAGAGGATCCGGCCGCGGCCCGCCGGATGATCGAAGCGGCGCTCCGCCGCTATCTGCCGGAGGAGGAACAGCCGCCGCTCCTGGCCGACTGGCGGCGGTACCTGCCGCTCCAGAACCTGCTCACCCTGTCGCTGGATGACGCGGCGGGGTTTCGCGGCTGCGCCCACCGGCATTCGCCGCGGCAGCGCCTGGAGCTGTCGGCGGACCGGGCGGCGCCGGGTTTCAGCGCCGGCCCCATCCCGGCCGGGCGGCTCCGGATCACCCTCAGCGTCCACGCGCTGCTTACGGCGAGCTGCCATTATCAGCTGCTGGCGTGGGAAGGAGGAGCCGACGATGAACCGGTGGCTCTCCTTTGAGCTGCATGCCCACACGCTCCATAGCGACGGCGCTCACACCCTCGCCGAATTGGCCGGGTTCGCCCGGCAAAGGGGTTACGACGGCCTCGCGGTGACCGACCATAATACCATTGCCGCCTGGGCCGAATGGGAGGCGGTGACCGCGGCGACCGGGGTGCGGATCCTTCCCGGCCTGGAGTGGACCACCTTCCACGGGCATGCCCTGCTGTTGAATATTCCCCAGTATGTGGATTGGAGAGCGCTTGGAACTTTCGATCTGGAGCGCGGCATCCGGGCTGTCCACGACCAGGGCGGGCTATTCGGCATCGCCCACCCGTTCCGGCTCGGCAATCCCATTTGCACCGGCGGCTACTGGGAGTACCGCGCCGGCCACGGGTCCGCCGATTACCTGGAGGTCTGGTCGCAGAGCCTGCCGGCGGCCCGGACCGGCAATCAGCGGGCCTTCCAATGGTGGACCCGGCTGCTGGATGCCGGCTGCCGCATCACGGCGGTGGCCGGAAGTGACCTGCACCGCCTGGCGCCTGCGGAGGCCCTGGCCCGGACCTATCTGGCGGTTGACGGGGGAGACGATCCGGGACCCGCTGCGGCGATCCGGGCCCTCCGCTCCGGAGCGGTCACGGTCTCGATGGGACCGCTGGTGACGGTGGAGCTCCGTTCCGCGGCCCAAAGCTGGGGAGCCGGGTCGGTCGTTCCGGCGGCGGACCGGCCTTCCATCCTGGAGCTTGAGGTGGCGCTGCGTTCCACCGCCCAGATGGCCTGGGTCGAAATCGACCGGACTGACTTCCGGGCGGTGATCAGCAGCAACCGGGGCGAAGTCTGCCAAGTCCCGCTGGGTTTGGACGGCGCCGCAAGACGGAGCATCGACGTGAATGGCCTGCGCTGGATGCGCGCCGAGCTGTTCGGGCGGATTCAGGGAGTGGCGCAGCTGATCGCTTTTTCGAATCCGATCTATTTTCAAATATAAGTGGTCGCCGCCTTCCTCCCGCTTGGCGGCAAGCGGCTCCGTCGCTCTTTCCTCCCCTTCGTTTCCCCGCGGCGCTTCTTCCCGGGCCGAGGGCGGAGCTTCTTTGCGTCGCGGCGGGAGTTCGCGCGGCGCCGGAGGATCCGCCCGCCGCTCCGGAAGGAGTGCGCGCAGGACAAGCGGATCCTCTCCCGGCCCCGGCAGAAGTTCGCTCGACCCTGGCGCCTGCTTCGGACGCTCCGGAACGACCCGCTCCCCGGGCCAAAGGCATCTTTTCCCCGCTCCCCGCATATGCTGGAGATTAGAGCGGAGGGATCAATTTTGCGCCCGAACCATGGCTTGATCGTGATGATGTTTTTTCTGTTGCTCGTTTTGACCCCGATTGCGCTCCTCAAAAAGAACGTTTTTCCCCCGGCCGGGCCGAGTATTCCCGTGACCCTGCTGGCCCACGGCGAGGGGCGGCTCTACCGCATGGACCTGGAGGAATACATCATCGGGGTCCTGGCGGCGGAGATGCCGGCCCGCTTCGAGCTGGAGGCGCTGAAAGCACAAGCGGTCTGCTCCCGGACCATAGCGGTCAGGCGGATGCGGCGCTTCGGCGGAAAGGGCTGCCCGGACAATCCGGCCGCCGATTTCAGCGACGACCCGGGCGAGGCCCAGGCCTGGACGGGCGTGGCAGCCATGCGCCAGCGCTGGGGCGACGCCGAATTTAACGCCTATTACCGCAAGATTCAACAGGCGGTGCGGGAGACCGCCGGGATCATCCTGGTCTATCAGGGCCGGCCCATCGACGCGGTGTTCCATTCCACCTGCGGCGTGGGGACGGCGGCCGCGGCCGAGGTCTGGGGGAACGACATTCCCTATCTGCAGAGCGTGAGCTGCGGCTATGACCGGGATTCGCCGCGCTACCTGAATCAGGCCTCCTTTACCTGGAACGGGCTGGCCGCGGCCCTCGGGATTCCCGTGGGTAGCGCCAGGCAGCTGAAAGTGGCCAGCCGCTCGGCGTTGGGCCGGGTCCTGGCGGTAACCGCCGGGCCCTACCGTTTTGGCGGCAAGGATTTTCGGGCCCGCCTGGGCTTGACCTCCACCCGGCTCGGCTGGCAGGCCGGTCCGGCGGGGATCGTCTTTCAGACCGTCGGCAACGGCCACGGGGTGGGCCTTTGCCAGTACGGGGCCAACGGCATGGCCAAACAAGGCCGGACCTACCGGCAGATACTGCTCCATTACTACCAGGGGGTCCAGTTGGTGAAGATTCAGTATTAAAATTGGATAATTTTCCTCCGGCTGGAAAGAATAGTCCTTGAGGTGATCGTGTTGAGAAGGATGAACTTCCGCCGGGGTTGGCTGAATCTTTTGGTCTCCGTCCAAAAATGGCTGATGCAGATCCGCCGGAAAGGGCGGGCCCTTTTGCGGAGCGCCCGGCCGTTTCTGGCGCCGCGTTTCTGGATCATTTATCTCTGCGCTTTCGCGGCCGGCTTTTATCTCTGGGGTCCGGTCCAAGGCCTGCGGAAGATCCAAACCTGGCGGGCGAATATGGCCCAGTCGGCGGATCGGTCGTCCGTTGATACGCTCCAAAAAGAAGTCGAGCGGCTGAAGAAAGAACTCAAGCTGCAGCAGCGGCCCCAGACGGGAGCGCGTTTCCAGCCTGAGAACTTCAGCCGGCCGGCACTCGGACAAGTAATTCAGGGCTTTGACTGGGTCTCCGCCGATCATGCCTGGCGGCTGCACTCCGGCGTCGACCTGGCGGTTCCGGAGGGGACCAGCGTGATGGCTGCGGCCGAAGGAACGGTGGCCGCGGTGACCAAGACCGCCGGCGGAACTTATTCGGTGACGCTCAGCCACGGCAATGATTGGGAGAGCGTCTATTCCGGCCTCGGCAGCGCCCTGGTGCATGAAGGGGAGAAAGTCATCAAGGGCGTGGTGCTCGGAACCAGCGGAAGGTCGGGGTGTTACAGCGAACAACCTTCTTTCCATTTCGGGCTCTATCATGAGAAGCAACCGGTGGACCCCGCCAAGATCATCGGCGGGCTGTGAGGTCCGGCTTCTGAAACAATGTAGCGCGGAGCCCCTCGGCCTGCGCCGGAAACCTGCTCTATAGCAGCGCGGACGGTGGAAGCCCTTTTCCAAATGCAGCCTATTTTGGGGTCGGAAACACCGGAATGTCTTCATAATCCCCCTGCCCAAGCCATATACATGTAGTAAAAAATATGGAGGGTGGGGGGGTCGTGAAGGATTACATTGAAAAACGCGTGCTGGATCTGAGCAACTATATCGCCGACAAAAGAGCCACCGTCAGACAGACCGCCAAATTCTTCGGCGTCAGTAAAAGCACGGTTCATAAAGACGTCACCGAAAGATTGCCCGGAATCAACCGGGGCCTGGCCCGGGAAGTCAAACGCGTCCTGGAAGTGAACAAGGCAGAACGGCATATCCGGGGCGGCGAAGCGACACGCAAGAAATACCAAAAACAACCCGAATCCCCGATGAAAAAAGGAGGATATTCCAAAAAAACGTAGAAAAAAATTTTTATAAACATTTTTGGGAATTTTGTCCATCGATATTCGATTCTCCGAAGTAGAATTGGATGAGCGTTCCGATGCAAAAAAGCTTATGGGAAATGAATTTCTGGGTTATATGTCGCTGCTGGCAATGATTGCGACATATACTGGGAGGGCAGCGGATTGAACTGGCGAAATTTTGTCACGGATATCGGAATCGATCTAGGCACCGCAAGCGTGCTGGTCTATGTCAAGAAACGCGGGATCGTCATCCGTGAACCCTCAGTGGTTGCCTTACAGAAGGATTCCAATAAGATCTTGGCGGTGGGGGAAGAGGCGCGGCAGATGATCGGCCGGACCCCCGGCAATATTGTCGCCATCCGTCCGTTGAAGGACGGGGTGATCGCCGATTATGACGTCACCGAGACGATGCTGAAATACTTCATTGAACGCGTCTCTCCCAAGCCACGGTTGTTCCGCCCGCAAGTCGTCGTCTGCGTGCCCTCCGGAGTGACCAGCGTTGAGAAACGGGCTGTGTTGGAAGCGGCGGTCCAGGCCGGGGCCAAGAAAACGATCCTGATCGAGGAACCGATGGCCGCGGCGATCGGAGCCGGATTGAATATCACCGAAGCCAGCGGCAATATGGTGGTGGATATCGGTGGGGGCACCACCGATATCGCCATCATCTCCCTGGGCGGCATCGTGGTCAGCGAATCGCTCCGAATCGGCGGGGACAAGTTTGACGAAGCGATCATCCGTTACATCAAAAAGATGTATAACATGATGATCGGCGAACGCACCGCCGAGGAGATCAAGATCGAGATCGGCTCGGCTTACCCGGAAGGGGAAGGCAAAGCCATGGAGATCAGAGGCCGCGATCTGGTGACCGGGCTGCCGCGAACGATCAAGTTTACGTCCACCGATTCGTTCCAGGCCCTGTCGGAGCCGATCACCGCCATTGTCGACGGCATCAAGTCGGTGCTGGAGCGGACCCCGCCCGAACTGGCCTCGGATATTGTGGATAAGGGAATTGTCATGACCGGGGGCGGCTCCCTGCTGCATGGCTTCACGCGCTTGTTGGCCGAAGAGACCGGCATCCCGATCCATCTGGCCGAAGATCCGCTTTCCTGCGTGGCGCTGGGAACCGGCAAGATTTTAGAAAACGAGAGTTTCGAGGCGATCAAGAACAATCTGATTGTGGGGAGCCGTTCGATGTAGCCCCGCAAAGTTGATTCATCGTCGCAACCGGATCCGGTCATCATGCCGGATTTTTTATTTGTAGCGGTATTCCGGGCTGCCGGAAGGTGAGCGGTTCGCGACCGCGTGGATGGGGTAAGCTATGGATCGTGAACCGGGGAGTTCACGGATCACCCGGAGCCGAGCAGCTCGGAGTCGAATTGATGCTATGAATAGCTTGTGCGCATCACTGCGCATCTGGCCATGATAATGCCGGAGAATTTCAAAAAAACGAGCTTATACAGTTGTTTTCGTAAATAAATCCTTAATTTCGCCAAATTGACACTTTGGAACGGTTCGATTATAATCGTTTTATTATGGGGGTTGGGAGGAAAACCAACTTTGAAAAAGGATTTTGCCGGGTTAACCCCCGCGCGGATACTGGTCGGCGGTTTTGCGGTGGTCATTTTACTCGGCGCTTTCTTGCTAACGCTGCCTGCTGCATCCAAGAGCGGGCAGTCCTTACGTTTTTTGGACGCTTTATTCACCGCCACCTCGGCGGTTTGCGTTACGGGGCTGGTGGTCGTCGATACGGGCAGCCATTTCACGGCATTCGGCCAATTCGTGGTCATTGCCTTGATCCAGATCGGCGGGCTGGGAATCATGACCTTCTCCACTTTGCTGGCCATGGCCCTGGGAAAGAAGATCGGCCTCAAAGAACGGATTCTGATCCAGGAGCAGATGAACCAGTCCAACTTATCCGGCCTGGTCCGGTTGATCCGGAACCTGGTGCTGGTGACGCTGGCTTTTGAAGGAATCGGCGGCCTCGTCCTCAGTCTGCGGTTTATGGCCGATTTTTCGCCGGCCCGGGCCATCGCGTTCGGATTCTTCCACTCGGTTTCGGCTTTTTGTAACGCCGGATTCGATCTGTTCGGACAGGTTTACGGTCCTTTTACCAGCATTACGCATTATGTGGATGATTGGGTGGTCACCCTGACCATCGGCGCGTTGATCGTCTTTGGGGGATTGGGATTTCCGGTCATCGTCGAGTTGTTGAAGTTCCCCCGGTCCAAGCGGCTTTCCTTGCATGCCAAGTTGGTGCTGTTCATCACGGCGATCCTAATCGGCGGAGGGGCGCTGTTGATCTTTTTGATCGAATGGAACAATCCCAAAACCATCGGCGCGCTCGGGCCGGCCGGCAAGTTCCTCAGCGCCATGTTTCAATCGATCACTCCGCGCACGGCCGGCTATAATTCCTTGGATACCACCCAACTTCGGGCCGGAACCTGGTTTATCATGATCGTCCTGATGTTCATCGGGGCCTCGCCCAGTTCCACCGGGGGTGGCGTCAAGACCACCACCTTCGGAATTCTGCTTTCGACGGTCGTCGCCACCATCAAAGGCAAAGGGGACGCCGAGCTTTTTGAGCGGCGCATCTGCAAGGATCTGGTGTATAAGGCGATGACGGTGGTTACAATCTCCATGGCTTGGGTCGCGTTCGTTACGTTGCTGATGTCGCTGGTGGAACCGCATTTATTTATTAAGATACTATTCGAAGTGATGTCGGCGTTTGGCACGGTCGGCCTGACGACCGGGATCACCCCGGACCTGACCGACATCTCCCGGATTCTCATCATTATCACGATGTTTATCGGCCGGCTCGGCCCGCTGACGGTCGTGATCGCCCTGTCCCAGGGGGATCATCCCAACCGGCCCGGCGGCCGTTTTATCGAAGAACGGGTCATTATTGGATAAAAAGGAGCATTCAGAATGATTAAGCAGTATGCTGTCATCGGGTTGGGGCGGTTTGGAACCAGCGTGGCGCGGACGTTGTTTCGTCTGGGCCAGGAGGTACTGGCGATCGACACCTCCGAAGAGCGGGTGAAGTATATCGCCGACGAGGTCACCCATTCGCTGGTGGCGGACACCACCGACGCCAATGTCCTGAAAAATATCGGCATCGCCAACTTCGACGTCGTGATCGTGGCCATCGGCGAAAATGTTCAGGCCAACATCATGACCACCCTGCTCCTGAAAGAGTTGGGCGTCAAATACGTACTGGTCAAGGCTTTGAATAAGATGCAGGGCCGGGTGCTGGAGAAGATCGGAGCGGACCGGGTCGTCTACCCCGAGCGGGACATGGGCAAGCGAGTGGCCCATAATCTAGTGGCGCCGAACATGGTCGATTATATTGAGCTGGCGCAAGGTTTCCGGATCAGTGAGTTTATGGCCTACAAGGATATGTTCGGCAAAAGCTTGCGTACGCTGAACCTGCGCTTCAAGTACAACCTGAATGTGCTGTTGATCAAGCGGGCCGGGGGCGAATTGATCTCCTCGCCCGGACCGGACGATATTATCCAGATGGGCGACATGCTCGTGCTGGCCGGCGAAAAAGAAGCCCTGGACAACTTCGAGCGGCACCAGGATCAGCTCAAGAAACAGATTAAGTGAGACAGCGCCGGCCGGATGGCCGGTTTTTACTTTTGGAGGAAAGCGAGGAATGGCGATGGCGACGCAACGGCTGAGTCTGCCCCGGACCGCCACCCGGAAATTGCTCCGGGCGGTGTTGGAATTCGATCTGATCCGCCCCGGCGACAAGGTGCTGGTCGGCCTCTCCGGCGGCAAGGACAGCGCGCTGATGCTCTATGCCCTGGCGGTCTTGCAACGGCAGCGGCTGATCCCCTTTTCCCTGGGGGCGCTCCATATCGATCTGGGTTTTGCCACACCGTCCGATCCGGCGCCGCTGGCCGAGTATTGTAACCGGCTGGAAGTTGCGTTTCATCTCATGAAGACGGAGATCGCCAGGTACGCCTTTGGGCCGGAGAATCCCGAAGGGCCCTGCGCCACCTGTTCCTTCCTGCGCCGCGGCGCGATGAACCGTTTCGCCGGGGAGCACGGCTATAACGCGGTGGCTCTGGCCCACCATCACGATGACGCAGTGGAGACTTTCCTGATGAGTATCATTTATTCGGGCCAGATCAAGACCTTTCTGCCCCGGACCGATTTGGAACGTTCGGGGATCGCGGTCATCCGGCCGCTGGTCTATTTCCGGGAGGCGGAGATCCGCAAGCTGGTCGGGATGACCGGTTTTACGCCGATTCCCAGCCCCTGTCCGCAGGATGGACGGACCAAGCGGGCGGAGACGAAAGACTTGATTCGTAAATTATCCCGCACCGATAAGCGGATCTTCAACAACCTGGCCGCCGCGATGCGCGAGGGAAGGCCCGGTGAGCTTTGGCCGGCGGAATTGAGTCAGGAAGAAAAGCAGCGCCGGATTCTGCTGGGCCGGCAATCCTCGCTGACGCCACTCGATAATACCCGGAAGGAATAGCGCAAGAAAGTCCCCGGTCGCCTTATTAATTGTGGAAGAAACAGGAAGCAAACGGATCCATCGCCTAAGCAGATGTGGTATAATTAAATTCAATCATTCAAAGGATGGTCGATTGTCGATGGTTTCGTTTCTGCCCCCATCCATTAGCGACGTTGCTGCGCGGTACGGGCTGCGGTTCCTGGTGTATTTCGGAAGCTATGGCACGGAATATTATCATCGGGAAAGTGATATCGATCTGGCTTTTTTGGCGGAGGCGGACTTGAGTCCGGAACAATGCTATCAACTCTTGGAAGAACTCATTTTGGTTCACCGTAAAAGCGAGATCGATCTAGTGGATCTCAAAACCGCCGATCCGGTACTCCGCAATGAGGTAGCCAGGGACGGCCGCGTCCTGTATGAGCAAGAGCCGGGTTTATTCGAGCGGTACGCGCTTTTTTATATTAAACGTTATTACGAACTACGACCGATATTAGCCGAAGAGATGCGGCGGATCGGCCAACATATTCGAGAGGTGCTGGGGAATGAAGGATAATATGGCCATCTGCAGCAAGCTGGAACGGCTGGCCGGTTATTATCAAGAGCTCAAACAGTTGACCGCCGGCGTTTCACTTGAAACCTATCTTCAGCAAACCTTGTTAAAACGGGCCGTTGAACGGGAGATTCAACTGATTGTCGAGTGTGCCACCGACGTGAATAATATGATCCTGAAAAAATTAGGGAAAGGGCCGGCCAAGGACTATTTCAATACATTTTTGGAACTGGCGGAGGCGGGCGTCCTGGCCATGGAGTTTGCCTTACAGATCGCTCCGTCGACCGGGTTGCGCAACATCCTGGTCCACGAATATCAAACCATTGACGACACCCTTGTGTATCAATCGATCGGCAAGGTGTTGCGGTATTATCAGCAGTATCTTGAAACGGTCGCTAAATATCTGGGGTGCTGGTAGGCTGAGGAATTGAAACGATCGGATTCATTCCCGCTGTCCGAGGATTGACCGGGACTCCACCGGGTGATATAATAAAAACAATTTTATATGTCCGTCATATGATGATGACAATATAAAGCCATAACAACGTTGAAGAGGAAGAGTACGGCGTGGAGCGTAATGCAGCGAGCCCCGGCTGGTGGGAAGGGGCTTACCGAAACGGCCCGAAGTTCGCCTCGGAGTTGCCCGCTGAACCCGTCGGACCCGGCGGTGGTAGGCGAGGCCGGAGACTCCCGCCGTTAACCGGGGGCGGCCCTAACCATGGCGAAGTAGGTTGCGGCCGGAGAGCGGATCCCGTTCCGGGATCAATTTGAGTGGTACCGCGAAAGTAGCCTTTCGTCTCAGCGAGACGAAAGGCTTTTTTATTGGTTTTGGTACGTGATTCATTTTTGGGGGTGGTTGCCTTCTTTGACATCAAAACCAGTGGTCGCCAGTTCGGTTGCGAATACGTGATTAGTGGAAAGAGGAGGAGAATATTTTGTGGAATCCAGAGATTGAGACCATGCCCCGTCATGAATTGGAGAAACTTCAGGTGGAGCGGTTGCGCCGCACCGTTGAGCGTGTTTATCAGCATGTGCCTTTTTACCGTCAGAAGCTCGACGAGGCTGGGATAGGGCCGGCTGAGATCCGGAGCGTCGCGGATCTGGCCCGGCTGCCATTCACCAACAAGCAGGACCTGCGGGACAATTATCCCTTCGGCCTGTTCGCCGTCCCCAAGGATGAGATCGTACGGGTGCACGCTTCGTCGGGCACGACCGGCAAGATGACCGTGGTCGGCTATACCAAGAGCGACGTCAATACCTGGGCGGAAGTGATGGCCCGGACCATGGCCTGCGGCGGGGTGACCAACAAGGACACCGTCCAGGTGGCTTACGGCTACGGACTCTTCACCGGCGGGCTGGGGGCGCATTACGGCGCGGAAAAGATCGGCGCCGCGGTCATCCCCATCTCCGGCGGCAATACCAAACGCCAGTTGCAGATCATGGCCGACTTCGGCACCACCGCCGTGGCCTGTACCCCGTCTTACAGCCTCTTCATGGCGGAGACCGCCGCCGAGGAAGGAATCGACCTGCACCAATTGCCGGTACGAGTGGGGTTCTTCGGGGCCGAGCCCTGGTCCAACGCCATGCGCAGAGAGATCGAGGAGAAATGGGGCATCAAGGCCATCGACATCTACGGCCTGAGCGAAGTGATGGGCCCGGGTGTGGCCAGCGAGTGCATGGTCCAGGACGGGCTGCACGTCTGGGAGGATCATTTCATGGTCGAAGTGATTGACCCGGCCACGGGCGAGGTCCTGCCCTATGGCGAAAAAGGCGAGCTGGTCTTCACCTGCATCACCAAGGAAGCCTTGCCGCTCATCCGCTACCGGACCCGGGATATCAGCATTCTCTCCAACGGCACCTGCGCCTGCGGCCGGACCCATCTGCGGATGCACCGGGTGATGGGACGGACCGACGATATGCTGATCATCCGGGGCGTCAATGTCTTCCCGTCCCAGATCGAAAGCGTATTGCTGGAGATCGGCGAGACCGAACCCCATTACCAGCTGATCGTCGACCGCGAGGGCAATCTGGATGATCTGGAGATCTGGGTGGAAATCTCGGAACGGCTCTTCTCCGACGAAGTGCGCAAGCTGGAGCAGATCGAGGGCAGGATCCGGCGGGAGATTCAAAGCACGCTCGGGATCTCGGCCCGGGTGAAACTGGTCGAGCCCAAGACCATCGCCCGCAGCGAAGGGAAGGCGAAACGGGTGATCGACTGGCGCGACGTCTACTCGGACGGGAACCGCTAGTCCCCACGCTCCGGCGACGCATAACCGGCGGACCCGCGGCATATGTAAGAGGGCGGGAAGGGCGCGCAAATATTCCGGGGCCGAAACGCCAAAGGCTAAAGGAATTCCGGCGTCGGCCGCGAATATCTCTCATACGAGGGACCTTAGTAGCGGAAAGGAGAATGAGCATGAAAGTCAAGCAGATTTCGATCTTTCTCGAAAATCAGTCGGGACGCCTCGCCCGGGTCACCAAAACTTTGGGCGATCATCATATCAACATTCGGGCCTTGTCGATCGCGGATACGACGGACTTTGGGATCCTCCGGTTGATCGTCAGCGACCCCGAGAAAGCCTGGGGGGTCTTGAAGGAGCAAGGATACACTGTCAGCGCGACGGAGATCATCGCCGTCCAGGTTCCCGACCATCCCGGCGGCCTGGCCGAGATCCTGCAGGTCCTGGACGATTGCGGAATCAATATCGAGTATATGTACGCGTTTGTGGGACGGTCCGGCAATGACGCGGTGGTGGTCTTCCGGGTCGAGAATATCGACCGGGCGATCGAACTGTTGCAACAGAAAGACGTCAAACTGTTATGCGGCAAGGAAGTATATAACGTGTGAGCCGCACCGTCAGCGCCAGCGGCGCGGGTTGCGTGACAATTCAAAAGAGAGGCTGCTTCAAAGGCAACCTCTCTTTTTTCGTAATCCGGGCGAGCTCGGCGCCAGGCCATGGGGTCCGGCTCACAGGACCTGCTCGGCGATTTCGATGCCCAGCAAGTTGCGGACGTTTTCAATGGGGTTGGCGATGGAGATCGTTTCCGAGCCGGCGAAATGCAAACCGATGGCCACGTTGTCCAGAGTGGTGATGAGCGATCCGGAATCGCCCGGTTCGGTAAAACGGCTGCTGATGATCTGGTCCCTGAAACGGGCCACCCGGTCGCCGGGGTAACCAATATCGACGGTGGCGTGGATCAGCTGGATCTGGCCCAGCGAATAACTGGAGGAGCGGCCGGTCTTTTGCACCAGGGTGCCGAGATTGATGTCGTCGGTCCGGCGCCAGCCGCGGATCCGCCCAATCCAGTAGATGGAACGGTTTAAGCTGTCGAAGGGCCCTTCGGCGACGGCCGCATCCACCAGGTTGTTCTGCTGGTCCAGCGGGACCGGCGGGTCGAATTGAATCGGAACAAACCGGCTGAGGACGGCGATCTGGTCGGTGGGGTATTCCCCGCCGTCGGCCGGGCCCGGTTGGAGGATGGGATCGCCGATGTTTCCGGCATTGCTATCGGCCAGCACGTGGTTGTTGCTGAGAATATAATAGCGGGGGGGAATGCCGAGCCCCTGCTGCTGCAGGTCGTAGACGCAGGTGGCGATGGTGCCGGCGCTGGTATTGATGTGTCCCACGCTATAACCGCCGCTGACCGGTCTGGCCCGCAGGGTTAATTGTTGAAGAATGGCGTCATCCTGCTCGGCCTTCATCACCCCCACCTCCAGCAGATCGGTCTGCATCCCGCCCAGCTTCGACGGGATCAGATCCACCGCCGCCAACTGCTCGCGGGGGACTTTCTTGCTGACCATGACCACCATCGCCGGCTCGCCGGTGGGGCGCCCTTTCTTCCATTTGACGCCGATCCCCATTCCTACGACGTTGGCGGGCCGGTGCTTGGGGTCCAGAAAATCATCGCTTGAGGCTTCAAAAGACTTCATTGCCTCGGATTTGGCTGCTTCCGTCAGAGATTTTCGGTTGACACCCAAGGCGAAACGTCTCCTTTCCATACGTTGAATACAGTTGCAGGGCGGGCCGGACTGGGGCCTGGCCGAAGCCCTCTCTGCCTTAGCCTATGTGGTGTAAAGCCGCGGCGGAACGGGAGTTCGGGCCCTGCCGGACAGTGTATCAATATGGTTAACATTCCGGGCGGACAAAGGGTTCGGGTGAGAAAAGGCGAAGTGTTGATATTGATTGCAGAAAAGTAAAAATTTTCAAATGGCCATGGAGATGAAGCGGAACTGATGGGACTATATGTCAATTTAAGGGTAAAAGCACTGATCTTCGATATTGACGGCACGTTGGGCGATACCATGCCGGCGCATTGGAAGGCCTGGTCGGAAACGGGGCGAAAATACGGCTTCGACTATCCGAAGGAGCTTTTTTATCAGAATGCC
This sequence comes from Hydrogenispora ethanolica, assembly GCF_004340685.1. Lineage (NCBI taxonomy): Bacteria > Bacillati > Bacillota > Hydrogenispora > Hydrogenispora ethanolica. The sequence goes on from NZ_SLUN01000005.1 coordinate 208,732, forward strand.
GGGATGCCCAGCCGGGCGATTGTCGCCCTGATCAACCGCGACTGCGGACTGCGCCTGGATCCGGAGCAGGTTACTGCCGCCAAAGATGCGGCGTATTTACGGCACATCCGGGAGGTTCAGCCGCTGGAGCCGGTGGTCGCGTTGGTGCACAAGTTTCACGGTCAGCTGCCGATGGGCCTCGGCACCGGAGAATGCCGGAAGATCGCCCTGCAGAACATCGGAGCCCTGGGTTTGCAGAAATACTTCGCGGCGTTGGTCAGCTGCGACGATGTGGCCCAGCCCAAACCGGATCCCGAAACCTTCTTGCGCTGCGCCGATCGCCTGGGCGTGGCGCCCGAGTATTGCCAGGTCTTCGAAGACGGCGAGCTGGGATTGGAGGCGGCGCGGCGGGCCGGGATGATCGCCACCGATGTCCGGCCCTTCTTGATTCCGAGCGGGGCGGAAGGCCCGGAGGCGCATTCGCAGAAACTGCGGGTATCCTGAGAGAATGAATTTCGGAACCTCGATAAAAAAGCCTTTTCCCCAAACCGGGAAAGGGCTTTTTTTAGGCAGCTTACCCGGCGGAATGAACCGGGTCCGCAACAGACGCGGGTGGCGGAGTCGCTAGAGTAAAAGGTTTTGTGACCGGAGATGCTCGCTTAATTCCTGGGAATCCCAGCGCGGGAACTGAGCAAACTGGCGCAGTTGCTGTGGAACCCCGCGCGGTAACCGCGTAAGCCTGCACCGTTTCCGGGGAACCTTGCACAGTAATTGTGCGAGCTCGCGCAGTCGCCGGGCGAGGCTGCCCGGTTGCCGGGTAAGTTGACGCAGTCACGGGGGATGCTTGTTCCGTTGCCGGGAATGTTTAGAAGCCATGTGATAAAGTCCTCAAATTCGGAAATCACTCTTTCAAAGGATTAAAAATCGACTTTATCACTTGCTTCTCTGAGCTTTTGTGTTCACCCTGGCCTTCGGACAGGGTTTATCACAACGCTTTTAGGCCCTTGAAAAAAAGCACGGTTCGGCCATGCCCTTGCATTGTTGAACCGCTCATATGGGCCATCGGAGCAGAGCGGGGGAAGTTTTGATCCGCCAGATGGCGCTTTGGCGGCTCAGAGTGTGAGCCGGGTCTTGAGGCCCATGATACCGGTAACCGCGCCACCGTTTTCGGAAGGAATTCTCCCGACGCCGGCGAATCTTAGTAGCCGAACGGCTTCCGGCCGTTGGCAAAAACGTTTTGAGAAGCCGGCAATCCGTAACGCGAAGGAGGAATCCATGCTCTATCTGACAGTCTTTTTGAGCGGCGCGATCCTGATGTCCTTGGAGATGGTCGGCAGCCGGATCCTGGCGCCGTCGTTCGGCAGCTCCATCTATATCTGGGGCTCGCTGATCGTGGTGGTGATGGCCGCCTTGACCCTCGGATACTACGGCGGCGGCCGGCTGGCCGACCGCCGGCCCGATCTCGGCATGCTCGGCTTGATCCTGGGGCTGGCCGGAGTCTATGTCGGGTTTCTGCCTTTCTGGAGCACTCCGGTGAATATCCTCTGCAGCGGCTTCGGACCGCGCACCGGTTCCCTCCTGGCGGCCCTGGCTTTCTTCTTCCTGCCCAGCCTGCTGCTGGCGACCATCTCGCCGTTCGCAATCAAGCTCGCCACCAGCAACCTGACGACCATCGGCAATACCGCCGGCCATCTTTCGGCCATCTCCAGCGCCGGCAGCATCATCGGCACCTTGTTGACCTCGTTTTTCCTGATTCCGGCCATCGGCGTCCGGAATATCGTTCATAGCCTGGGCGCGCTACTGTTGGGCCTGGCCCTCTTGATCCTGGTCGCCGTCGAGCTGGAGCGGCGCCGGACTGCCGGCGCTCCCGAAGCGGCCGGCTCCCGGGCCGGAGCCTTGCGCCGCTGGCGAATCTTCCTGGTCCTGCTGGCCCTGGCGCTGTTGGGCTTTTTCTGGCGTTCCACCCCGCAGCGGACCTCCTTTTACACCCCGGAAGAGATCCGCTACGAACGCGATTCGTTGTACCATCACGTGATCGTGGCCCAGGTGGGCACCAGGCGCAACCTCCACTTCGACAACTCCTACCAGAGCGCCATGGATCTGGACCAGCCGCTGGAGATGGTCTTCGGCTATACTTCCTACCTCCATCTGGGCGTGGTCGCCGTCCCCGAGCCGGAGCGGATGCTCTTCATCGGGCTGGGCGGCGGATCGGCGCCCAAGAAGTTCCTCCACGACTACCCCAGCCTGAAACAGGTGGACGTGGTGGAGATCGACCCCGAGGTGGTCCGGGTGGCCCGCGATTATTTCGCGCTGCCCCGTACCGCCAAGCTCCGGGTCTATACTCAGGACGGCCGGCTCTTCGTGGACCAGCGGGCCGGGGCCATCGCGGCCGGTAAAATCCGTCCCTACGACCTGGTGGTCATCGACGCCTATTCGGAGAGCACCATTCCCTACCACCTGGCGACGTACCAATTCTTCCGCTCGGTCCGCCGGGTGCTGGACCGGGACGGCGCGGTCGTCTCCAATGTCATCGGCGCCATCAAGGGCTCGCGCAGCGGCCTGCTCCGGGCGATGGGCCATACCTATGCGGCGGTCTTTCCCCAGGTTTACCTCTTCCCGGTGGGGATCTGGGATGAGAGTGACAGCTATGAGCGGAATATGATCCTGATCGCTACCCGCAACCCGCGCCGCTGGTCCCCCCGGACCTGGCGGGACCGGGCAGAGGCGCTGTTCCGCGCGGGCCGGATCCGCGAGGATGTGCCGTCCTATGCCCAGACGCTGGTGGATGAGCCCCGTTTGCGCAAGAATGGCTGGTACGAAGGGTTGTCGCTGCTCACCGACGATTACGCGCCGGTGGATACCTTGCAGAATCCGTTGCTGTAAACCGCGGCCTCATGGACGACCGGCGGGAAAACGATGGAAGTTGTTGCTCCGCCCCCGGCGCTCCGGTATAATGGGGAAGTATAACGTTTTAGCAAGCTGATGGGCAGCGCGCCGGGGCATAACGCCCAAGGCGCGCTGCCCATTCGAGGTGGACTGGCGATGACCATAACCATTAAAGACCTGGCGGAGATGGCCCGGGTCTCCACCGGCACCGTTTCGCGGGTGATCAACGGCGGTCCCGGCGTGGGGGAAGAGACCCGCAAACGGATCTTAAAACTCATCAAAGAGCTGGACTACCAGCCCAATGCCTCGGCCCACGGCCTGGCGGCCAAACGCTCGGGCAATATCGGGGTGATCATCCCGCATACCGGCGGTTATTCCATGGCCACCGCCTATTGGCCGGGCCTGTTGACGGCGATCACCGAACGGGCGGCCGCTCAAAACTATAATGTGCTGCTCTCCACCGCCCGGTCCGAGGAGGACGTGGCTTCAGCCTATCAGTCGATCCTGAAGGGCCGGCGCATCGACGGGCTGATCATCGGCGCGGAGCAGTTCGGCGACAAGCAACTGGCCGAGCTCCTGCTGAAGGATTTCCCCTTCGTGATGGTGGGCAAGAGCGTTAGCATCTCCCATTACTATGTGGATGTGGACAACGCCGGCGGGGCGCGGCGCATGACCGAGCATTTGATCGGCTTGGGCCACCGCCGCATCGCCATGCTGGCGGGGCCGGAGCATTACCCCAGCGTCATCGCGCGGGTGGGCGGTTTTCGACAGGCCATGGCGGCCGCCGGGCTCGACCCGGGGCTGGTTTACCACTGCCCGTACTGGACCTTGCGGGCCGGCGAGATCAGCCGGGAGATCATCCGCTCGGGGATAGGGGTCACGGCGATTTTTGCCGCTGCCGGCGACTTGGTCACCGGGGTGTTACAGGCGGCCCGGGAAGAAGGGCTGCGCTTGCCGGAGGACCTGGGCGTGGCGACTTTTGACGATCACCCGCTCTACAATTATTTCGCGCCGGCTATCAGCGCGGTCCGCCAGCCCATCGCGGCGCTGGGCGAGGCGGCCGCCGTTCAATTGTTCCGGCTGATGCACGGGGAGATTCCCGAGGAGAAGGGGATCGTCCTCCCGACCGAATTAGTGATCCGGGCCTCCTGCGGCCGGCCGGGCTTGAAAACGGAAGCCGGGCGGGTCGCGCCGGAAACCACCTCTTGACGAAGCGGCCGGATTATGGTAGAATAATCAGAAATTACTGATAAATTCCATAATTTTAGTGGGTATTCCAATTTCATATTCGACCGAAACAGACTCTTATCGAGAGAAGGGGAGGGACCGGCCCAATGAACCTTCGGCAACCTTGTGCGCGAGCAGGGTGCCAATTCCGGCAGGGTAACCTGGCAGATGAGAGAGGACAGCGCGTTCATGCAGGCCTCTTTCCACCGGAGAGAGGCTTTTTGGTTTGACGAGGAGGAAGTCCGATGAAGATCGAAACCGTTCTGGCCCATGCGGGCCTCTGTACCGACGCGCCGACGGGGGCGGTGAGCACCCCGATCTACCAGACCGCCACCTTTCGCCATCCGGCGTTGGGCGTGAGCACGGGGTATGATTATTCCCGCTCGGTCAACCCGACCCGCCAGGCGCTGGAACAGGTCCTGGCCGAACTGGAACGGGGCGACCGCGGCTTCGCCTTCGCCTCGGGGATGGCGGCGCTCACCGCGGTGCTGATGGCCTTCTCCGCCGGCGACCATATCGTGGTCTCGGACGACCTTTACGGCGGAACCTACCGGCTGCTGGAGCGGAACTTCAAGCCGTTCGGGATCGCCGCCAGTTACGCCGATGCCACCGCCTTGGAGGCGCTCGAACGGGCGGTGCAGCCCGGCCGGACCAAGGCGCTGCTGATCGAGACGCCCACCAATCCGCTGATGAAAGTGACCGACCTGGAGCGGGTCATCGCCCTGGGCCACGGGTTGGGGCTGGCGGTGATCGTCGACAATACCTTTATGACTCCCTACCTCCAACGCCCGTTGGAGCTGGGGGCCGATTTGGCGGTCCATAGCGGCACCAAGTTTTTGAGCGGCCACAACGATCTGCTCTCGGGGATCGTGGTCGCCCGGACCCCGGAGTGGAGCGAGCGGATCCGCTTCGTTCAGAATTCCACCGGCGCGGTCCTGGGGCCGCAGGACAGCTGGCTGATGCTGCGCGGCCTTAAGACGCTGGCCCTCCGGCTGGAACGGCAGCAGGCCAACGCCGCCGGAATCGCCCGCTGGCTCGCGGCGCACCCGGCCGTGGGGCGGGTGCTCTACCCGGGCTTGCCGGACCATCCCGGCCACGCGATCCTGGCCCGCCAGGCCTCGGGCTTCGGAGCGATGCTCTCCTTCACCGTGAAGGATCCGGCCCAGGTGGAACGGCTCATCAACCGGGTCCGGGTGATCACCTTCGCCGAGAGCCTGGGCGGGGTCGAGAGCCTGATCACTTACCCGGTCCGGCAGACTCACGCCGACATTCCGGCGGAAGTCCGGGAGCGGATCGGAGTGACCGACGACCTGCTGCGGCTGTCGGTGGGGATCGAAGCCCTGGAAGACCTCATCGCCGATCTGGAACAGGCCATGCAATGACGCCGGGCCGGCTGTCCCCCGGAATATTTCGAGGAGTGAATCGTGATGAAATATGCCACCCGAATCCTGCATAACGGGAATGAACTGGACCCGCGCACCGGCGCCCTGAGCATCCCGATCTATCAAGCCTCCACCTTCCACCAGCCCGATGTGGAGCATCCCGGCGCTTACGACTATTCCCGCTCCGGGAATCCGACCCGGGAGGCGCTGGAGAACACCCTGGCGGCACTGGAGAACGGGACCCACGCCTATGCCTTCGCCTCGGGGATGGCCGCCACCGCCTCGGCCCTTTCCATTCTGGAGCAGGGCGACCATATTGTGGCCACCGAGGATATCTACGGCGGCTCCTACCGCGTCCTGAACCGGTTCTTCAATAAATTCGGGCTGGAGACCAGCTTCGTCGACATGACCCGGCTGGAGAACATCGAGGCGGCCATCCGTCCCAACACCAAGGCGCTCTTTTTGGAGACGCCCTCCAACCCGCTGCTGAAGATCACCGACATCCGCGGGGCGGTGGCCATCGCCAAGGCCCACGGGCTGCTGACCCTGCTCGACAACACTTTCATGTCCCCTTATTTCCAGCGGCCGCTCGATCTGGGGGTCGACATCGTCGTCCACAGCGCCACCAAGTTTCTGGGCGGCCATAGCGACGTCATCGGCGGCGCGGCCATTACCCGCTCACCGGAGCTGGCCAAGCGGATCTATTTCGTCCAGAACGGTTTCGGGGCCATCCTGGGGCCGCAGGACTCCTGGCTGCTATTGCGGGGGATCAAGACCCTGCGCGCCCGGATGGAGTTGCAGCAGCAAGCGGCGCTGTTCATCGCCGAATGGCTGAGGCGGCAGAACTGGGTGACCGCAGTCTATTATCCCGGCCTGCCCGACCACCCCGGCCAGGCGATCCACCGGGGCCAAGCCTCGGGCCACGGCGCGGTGCTCTCCTTCAAGACCGATGCCGCCGCGCGGGCCTTGGCCATCATGAAGCAGGTCAAGCTGTGGTCGGTCGCGGTCAGTCTCGGCGGCGTCGAGTCGATCCTCTCCTATCCGGTCAAGATGTCCCATGCGTCGCTCCCCGCTTCGGAGCGGGAACGCCTGGGGATCACCGCCGACCTGATCCGCCTGTCGGTCGGCCTGGAAGATCCGGAGGATCTGGTCGCCGACCTGGAGGCCGGGATTCGGTAACCGGTTTCGTTTTAGCAAGGAAACGGGGTTGCTGCCGCGGTTTGGCGCTGCCTTGCGTGGCTGGTCCGTGACTTTGGAATATCGGCAGTACGGCGGGAAACCGCTCTGGAGGAATGGCAATGACTCAAGAGATTATCGAGTTTCAGCAAGTTACCAAGGTCTACCGGCAAAAGGGCGCCGAAGTAGTGGCCCTGCGCGACGTCAACCTGACCGTCGCCCGGGGCGAGATCTTCGGCATCATCGGGCTGAGCGGCGCGGGCAAGAGCACGCTGCTCCGGAGCATCAACCGGCTGGAGGTGCCGCAGTCCGGACGGGTGCTGGTGGACGGTTCGGACATCACCGGCCTGAGCGGCCCGGCCTTGCGCCAGGCCCGCCGCAAGATCGGGATGATCTTTCAACACTTCAATCTGCTGGCTTCGCGCACGGTCCGGGGGAATATCGCCTTTCCGCTGGAGATCGCCAAAGTGGCGCCGGCCGCGATCGAGCGGCGGGTCCGGGAGCTGGCCCAGCTGGTCGGACTCGCCGACAAACTGGACGCCTACCCGGCCCAGCTCAGCGGCGGCCAGAAGCAGCGGGTGGGCATCGCCCGGGCCCTGGCCAACCAGCCCGAGATCCTGCTTTGCGACGAAGCCACCTCGGCGCTGGATCCTCAGACCACCCAGTCCATTCTGGAACTGCTGCGGGATGTCAACCGGCGTTTCGGGCTGACCATCGTGCTGATCACCCACCAGATCGAGGTGATCAAGGCGATCTGCGATTCGGTGGCGATGATGGAGGACGGCCGGGTGGTCGAACACGGCCCGGTGGTGGAGGTCTTCGCCCAGCCACGCACCGCCACGGCCCATCGTTTCATCGAGAGCGCGCTGCATGGCGAGGTGCCGGCCGGGCTGCGGCTGGCGGAACCGGGCCGCATGGCGGCGGGAGCCGGCCGGCGGGTCCGCATCTCCTTCCTGGGCGAGGTGGCCCGCCAGCCGATCATCGCCGCGCTGATCCGCCGCTTTGACCTGAATGTCAATATTTTGTACGCCAACCTGGACTTCATCAAGGACACGCCCTTCGGTTCCTTGATCGTCGAGTTGACCGGGGCTGAGGACAGCATCGAAAAATCGCTGCAGTACCTCGCAGACCAGGGATTAAGAATTGAGGTGATCGCGGATGTTGAACCCGCAGCTTTGGAACCTGCTCGTTAATGCTTTGGGAGAGACCCTCTACATGGTGGGCGTTTCCCTGGCCCTGTCGGCCGTCTTCGGCATCCCCCTCGGCGTACTGCTGGTCATCACCGGCCCGGGCCATATCCGGCCCAACCGGGCGATCCACGGCACGCTGGCCGCGTTGATCAATATCGGCCGCTCGCTGCCCTTCATCATCCTGCTGGTGGCGATCATTCCCTTCACCCGGCTGCTGGTCGGCACCTCCATCGGCACTAACGGGGCGATCGTCCCGTTGACGGTGAGCGCCATTCCTTTCCTGGCCCGGCTGGTGGAGTCGGCCCTGCTGGAAGTGGACCGGGGCGTGATCGAGGCCGCCCAAGCCATGGGCGCCACCACCGGCCAGATCATCGGCAAGGTGCTGCTGGCCGAGGCCAAGTCCGGGCTGCTCCTGGGGCTGACGATCACCGCCGTCAGCCTGGTGGGCTACTCGGCCATGGCCGGAGCGGTCGGCGGCGGCGGCCTGGGCGATCTGGCGATCCGTTTCGGTTATCAGCGCTTTCAGCCCGAGGTGATGCTGGCCACGGTCATCGTCCTCGTCATCCTGGTCCAGGGGGTCCAGTCCCTCGGCGACTGGGGGGCGCGCCGCTTGAAACGGCGCTAGGCCGCAGCGTCGAATCCGACCCGCAGCGGTCGAAAGTCGCATGTCAAAGGTCGGGATGGTCTGTGAATGACTTCGGACCTTAACCCTTCGACTTTGAACTTAAGAATTACTAAGGAGGAATTTACATGTCCAAAAAATTAGTGAGCCTCATTTTGGCGGCCCTGGCCGCAGTCGTTCTCTCCGGAAGCCTGGCGCTGGTGAGCGCGGCGACCGTGTTAAAGGTGGGCGCCTCGCCGACGCCACATACCCAGATCCTGGAGCAGATCAAGCCGCTCCTGGCCAAAGACGGGATCACCCTGCAGGTCATCGAGTTCCAGGACTATGTCCAGCCCAATATCGCCCTGGCCGAAGGGGAGCTGGACGCCAACTTTTTTCAGCACGTCCCGTACCTGAACCAGTTCTGCAAGGACCGCAATCTCGACCTGACCTCCATCGCCAAGGTCCACGTCGAGCCGCTCGGGGTCTATTCCAGCAAGCTCAAGTCCCTCCGCCAGCTCAAGGAGAAAGCCATCGTCGCCATACCCAACGATCCGACCAACGGCGGCCGCGCTTTGTTGCTGCTGCAACGGGCCAAACTGATCCAGCTGCGCAAGGACGCCGGCCTGGCAGCCACCGAGCTGGATATCGCGAAGAATCCCAAGCAATTGCAGATCAAGCCGCTGGAGGCCGCGCAGCTGGCCCGGTCGCTGGCGGATGTGGACATCGCGGTCATCAACACCAACTACGCCCTCGCCGCCAAGCTGGTCCCGACCAAGGACGCCCTGTTCATCGAGGATAAAAATTCGCCCTACGCCAACATCCTGGCGGTCCGGACCAAGGACAAAAATAATCCGGCCCTGCAAAAGCTGGCCAAGGCCTTAAACAGCAAGATCGTCAGGGACTACATCGTCAAAACCTATCAGGGCAGCATTGTGCCGGCGTTTTAGGCATCATCGCCGAGACGGAGTTGAATTCGACCTATATCGTCGCCGAAGCGCCCCGAGACAATCATCCGGGGCGCTTTTCTATGGGGTTATCACTGGACCCGCTGGTTCTTCTCCAGCTTGGCTTGGGGATATTGCTGAGGGATATTCAAAAAGGCGGCGGGGGGTTTATCTTCACCGCCAGCCGCGGAATGATCTTGCCCAACTCGGCAAGTTTGCCGGGCTGTTGTTTTGCGGGAGGCTGTTTTTGGTTGCGGTGTGGCGGCTATGGCCGATCCGCCACCAGGATCCCGTAAGGCGGAAGCGTCAAGGCGGTTTCCTCGGCCGCGAACTGTTGGGCCGCGCCGCGGTCATCCAGCAAGGAGCAGGGGTCATTCAACGCCGCTGCCAGATGAGGCGAATCGAGGACCCGTACTCTGGCGGAGCCGGCCCACCCCTTGAGCCGGACGGGTTGCGGCTCGCCGCTGTGATTGACCAGGATCAAGCGGGAACGTCCGTCGCGGTTCAGGATAAAACCGGAAACCGCCAGCGGATCGCCGGAGTCCAGGGGGACCGCCCGGCCGCCCCGGAATTCGCCGACCCAGGCCAGGCTGAAATAGAGCGGGAAAACCGCGCCGGGGAGAGACGGAAACAGGGCGGGCGATGGCGAGCCGGCCGGCCGTTCCATCACCCCGAGCCAGCCGGTGGTCTCGTAATAGGTGGCCGCGGCGGCGCCGCCCTCGGCCAGCGCCAGGATGCTGCCCAGGGTCCAGCCGGCGCCGAACAGCGAGAGCTGCCTGGTGTCGACCTGCGGCGGCAATTCGCCGCCGGGGAGATGGGCCGGAGCGGTCCGCGAAGCGGATTTCGGGCGTTTCTTGAAGGTGACCGGCGAGACCCAGACCGGCTTGGACCCGGCGAAGGCCCGGGCGCTCTCCAGATTGGCCCGCTGCCCCGCGAAACTCTCGATCAGAGAAGCGTTGTCGAAGGCGTGCACCTGCGGGGTGGTGGAGTAGGCGACGAAGTCGCAGGCAGCCAGCGGCGGACGCTCCCGGTTCAGCTCGGTGAAGTAGCCGTCGGTGCCGCCGCCGATGGGTAGCGCCGGGTCGTATTCGGCCAGGATTTCCCGGGCCAGCCGAAGTTCGGCGGCGCGGGTCGAGGGGACGCCGTCCCGGAGCACCAACACGCCGGCCAGCCGGGGACGGGACGCCTGGAGCAGCGAGTGGAACTGGGCCAATTCATGCTCCGGATCCTCCGCCAGATGCAGGGCCACGAACAGGGGAACGTCGATCGCGGCCGCGTCCCGGGCGGCCCTCTCTAGCAGCGGTGCGGCATCCGGCCGTTCCGGACGGAGTTCCAGCCGCAAGTGGCTCAGGTTCAGGCGGCGCAGCCGTTTGATCTCCCCCGCCGACCAGGGTTCGGCGGGTACGGCATATCCCAGTCCCAGACTGGGCAGGGCCAATTCAAGCCCGGAGCGGGGCGCGAGCCGGACCGCTTCCGCCGGCCGTGGGGGCGGGAGCACGGCGGATAGCCGGCCTTGGAGCCGGATGGCGACGGCCTGCCGGATCCGCGTTCCGGTGAGGACTTCGGCCGGCAGCGGCCGGTCCAGCGGAGTGCAGTAGGTTTTGTAGGAGGCGTCGCTCCAGTTGCGCTGGTCCTCCATTTCAAAGCTGTCGCCGGTGCAGCGGATGACGGCTTCGACCCCCGGCAGCACCGGATGCTCGATCTGGCGGATCTGCTTGAACGGCTGGTGCGGCGCGATCCGCACCGGGAAGAGCCCGGCCAGTTTGACCCCGTCCACCTGCTCCACCGCGCAGGCGACGCCCGCCAGCGTGTCCGGGTGGAGCACGCAAAAGCCGATCCGGTTGCGCAGGAAGGACGAATGGGCCGTCCCGTCCATCGTAAACTCGATGCTGCTGTCGGAGCGGCCGCTGATGGCGCCGCGCCAGGAGAAATCGATGCCGTTCCGTTGGTGGCGGGCCAGAAAAGCGATGCGGAAGGAATCGGCCCGGACATCCAGGGTCAGTTCCGAGAGTTTGGCGGGAATGGTATCCCAATTGCGGTCGCGCAGCGCCATATAGACGCGGCGGACCACCTCGACCTCGCCCAGCCGGATGGAACGGATTCCGCCGTCCTGATAGAAGAGGGAAAGCTGCCCGGCCCGCAGCGGGACCGGCGGGTCGACGGGCTGACTGAGGCCGGAGTCATACATGCTGACTGGATCGTTCATCAGGCATTGCCCCTTTCGGACGGAATTGGGACGCCGGGAGCGGCTTCGGCCGGACGTACGCTCTCATCCGCCGCAGATATCCGAAAAAAATTCCTGAAATACTTAAAATTAATACTATGCCCCCCGGCAGAGCCTGTCAAGGGATAGTTACCGGAAAGCGGCCGGGGACGCCTCTGGTTCATTTTTCATGGCGGGATATGGAAATTAAAAAGAATTTTGTAAATTTCTTATGAAAATAATAAAATAGTGCGCCAAATTGTCCAACTTGACAGCCAATTGCCGGTAATTTACAATGAATTTAAATGGTTTGATGGATTTTTACTATTTTATGTAATATTTAGTCTAATATTGTAAAAACGACTGATTGGATCATTTTTTCATTCCGGAGGAGCGAGGAGCGACCTTCATGAATGCCAAGGGTTTCACGCTGATCGAGATCATGATCGTCCTCGCCATCCTGGGGGTCCTGGCCGGGTTGGCCGGCATGAGCTATTCGGCGGCCAGCGACGGCTATGCCCTGACCAGCGGCGCCGAGCAGCTGGCGCAGCAGCTTAAGAACGCCCGCACCGAGGCGCTGGCCCGCAATACGGCGGTGGAGTTCGCCGCGGCGGACGGCGGATTCTATACGATCCGCGTCGTGGGCGGAGCGGTATTGAGCGGGCGGATCGTGCTCGGCCGGGCGGCCGTGGATCTGAGCTTGACTTTTGAGCACTTAAACGGCGCGGCGGTCCGTTTTGACCGCTGGGGCGCGGTGCAGAACGCCAGCGGCGGCACGCCCGCGCTGACCCTCGTCAAGGGGACGGGGCGGCGGACGGTGACCGTCGAGATTGCCACCGGCTATGTCCATTGAGCGGGGCGGGCGCACGGAGAGGAAGATTATGCGCAACCAGAATGGTTTCAGCCTGATTGAGGTGATCATCGCCGTGGCCCTGCTGGGGGTCATTGCCTTGCTGGCGGCGGTCCCCGCCTTCCAGCCCGATCTCTACCGGGTCAATGTCGCGGACCAGCTGGCCGAGGAGCAGATCGAGATCTGCCGCAATGAGGAATTCGAGGCGCTGGCCAATAGCAGCAGCCAGCGGACGGTCACCACCCGGGGCGTCGCCGTCAGCTACACCGTGGGGGTCAGTGTGGAGGGTTTGAATCTGAACCCCGCCGCCCTCTCCGCAACGGCGTCCACCCCGCTCGACCGGGCGCTGACGGCGGCGGAGCCGGAGCCGGACGGGAGCCTCGATCCGCAATTGAAACGGGTGACGGTCGCGGTCTCCGCCGGCGGAACAGTGCTGGCCCGGCGCAGCGCGCTGCTTTACCCGGAGTGAGGTGCATGATGGTGCCCAAGCGTAACCAAGCCGGCTTTACCCTGATCGATCTTCTGCTGGCCTGCGCGATTCTGAGCTTTCTGCTGCTGGGAACGGCGCAGATCATCCGGGTCTCCTGCGCCGGCTTGGAGCTGAACCGCAACGCCGCCGGGGCGTTCGAGGACGCCAACCACGCCATGGCGCTGATGGTACGGGAGATCCGCCGCAGCCAGGCCGGCAAGCTGACCATCCGTTCGGCGACTGATCTCGCGGCGACTGATCTGGACGAGGTGACGACCGAATTCTACTGGTCGGACGGCAAGCTGTACCGCAGGAGCGGCGGGGTCACCACGTTATTGGCGCAGAATGTCAGCGCCTTTCAGGTCAGCCAGGGGGAGGCCGCGCCCCTGGTGCGGCTCAGGCTGACCGTTGCGAATGGGGCCGACGCGGTGCAGCTGCAAGAGACGGTCCGGCCGCGCAATTGAGCGGCTTCACATGGCATCTCATGAGGAAATACTGGTTTGGCGAAGCGGAGCATGAGGAGGATGGACGCCGTGGATGGGACGAACGCCGGGAAAGCCCGGGCCGCCGGATCGGAACAGGGCATCGCGCTGGTGGTGGTCCTGATCGTGCTGGTCATCGTCTGCCTGACCCTCCTGGCTGCGTCGACCATCGTCAAGACCCAGCTGAACGCCTTTAGCACCGCCGGAGCCACGTCCCTGGCCGTGACCCGGGCCGAGGACGGCCTGGCGCTGGCCTACGCCCGCCTGCGCGCCGGGGATAGTACGTTTCAGCCGGGACGGAGCGATTTCCGGGTCACCACTCCCGACGGCTGGACCATCCGGGTGGAATATCTGGCCACCACCCCCGCCAGCGTCCGGGCCACCGCAAGCCGCGGCAAATTCAGCCGGACCGTCCAGGCCGACGTGACGGAAGCTGAAGAGCCGCTGCCTTTCAACGCGCACGGTTTCATGGCCGGCGCCGCCATGTCCATCACCAACGGCAGTTATTTCCTGAACGGCAACTCCCTTTACGCCGTGGAAAACCTCACCTTGAGCTCCTTCTCGATGGGCGGCACCGGCAGCCTGGTCAGCAGCAAGACGGTGAATGTCTCCAACGGTTCGCTGGCCAGCACGATCAAGACTTACTCGAATGCGGTGCGGGAAACGATTCCCGCGCCCAATTGGGACAGCTTCGCCGCCGATCCGTCCAAGATTTACCGGACCTATACCGTGAATGGCGGCACGTTGGACATTTCGGCCGACCTGATGAATGCCGGAGGGAAGATCATTTTAGTCCGGGTCACGGGAGGAAGCCCCGCCATCAAGGTGGGCGCCAACAGTTTCAGCAATAAAAACGCCCTCATCGTGGTGCTGAAGGACGCCGCGGTCCGGGGCGACTCCGCCGTCCAACCCACCCTGACCCTCGGCAACGGCAATTATTCCGGCCAGATCAGCGCCTTCGTCGACGGCAAAGTCAATCTGAACAGCGGCAGTTTCAACACCAGCGGCGTCCTGTATGCCAGCGGCGATATCAGCCTGACGAACGGTTCTTTCCGACTGACCGGCGGCGTGGTCAGCCAGAGTCGGATCACCGTCACTTCGGTCAGCTTCGGCATCTATCAGCCTCAGTGGGACCTCTATCAACCCTACTTCGGCGGCTCCGGTTCCGGCTCGGGCGGCGGTTCGGGAACGCGGCTCACCCGTTGGCGCGAACCGTAATCCATTGTTAACCCGCCCGCTGGAATCATCTGGCAGGAAAACGGCGGGCCGCCGGCGAAAAGAGGCCGGAGAGCGACGATGAGCGGAGGTTTTGCCGATGGATATCACGATTCGTCCGGCCGTCGGGAGCGATTTTCCCGCGGTTTTTGCGCTTTTTCACCAGCTTTGGCCGGGCCGGGAGCTGCATGAGGCGGCCATGAGCGCCGTCTTCGAACGGGGCCTGGCATCAGGGGCCGACACCTATCTCTGCGCCGTGGCCGCCGGGAAAGTGGTCGGCTTTTGCGCTTATGCCGTGATGAACAACTTCTGGCAGGAAGGGCGGATCGCCTACATTTACGCGATGATTGTGGACGAGGAGCTGCGGGGCCGGGGGTTCGGCGCGACGCTGCTGCGGCAGGCGATCGACTGCGCCCGGACGGCCGGCTGTAAGCGAATCGAGCTGGACTCGGGATTCCCCAGGGAAGGGGCGCACCGCTTTTACGAACGGCTCGGTTTCGAGAAGCGGGCCTTTTTATTCTCGCTGGAACTGGGCTGAGACCCGGAACGGTTCCGCCGGAGCCTGCGGCGGTCCTTGCCGGGGCCGGTGAAGAACCGCCGGCCGGTCCGGCGGAACCTCCGCAGCGTCGGGACGGACCGCCGCGGGCTTTAGCGGACCCTCCGGGGCGGATCGCGGCACCGCCGGCCGGTTGGCAAGGCCTGGCAACGGGGTTTTCGCCACCGCCGGACCGATCCACAGGAGTGGCGGCGCCGGCGGCGGCCGGTCGGAATGGAAATGAGGTTGCATCGAGATGAATTGGGTTTATTTGGGAGCGGCGATCCTGTTTGAGGTCGGCGGGACCACCATGCTGAAGCTTTCGAACGGCTTTGCCAGGCTGCAATGGGCGATTCCGGCGCTGGCCCTGTACGCGGTGAGCTTTTTCGCGCTGTCCCTGGCGTTGCGGCGGATCGCGATCGGCGTGGCCTATGCGATATGGTCGGGGATCGGCATCGTTTTACTGGCAGGGATCGGGGCGGTTTATTTTCAGGAGACATTGAGCTGGGAAAAACTCTTCTTTATCGCGCTGATCCTGGTGGGAGTGGTCGGCCTCAATCTGGCCGGCGGCCATTAAAACGGTCCGCCGGCGCGGAATGCCAAAAAACGAGGCGGCCCGGAAAGGGCCAGCCTCGTTTGGAAGGGGCGCGGCGTAAGGGCCGCGGCCCGTTTTAAAGCGTGAGTCGTTTACATCCCGGCATACAGGCCGTCATTGGGGCAGTTGGGCAGCTCCCGCAGATAGGCCGGGACTTCCGGGAAAGGATACTCGGCCGCGGCGGCGTCGGTCAGGTAGAGCCGGTGGTAGTACTCCCGCACCATCCGGGCGGCGGAGAACTGCCACTGGGACATGGTGATGCTGGCGCGCATCATCTCGGTCCACTTGGCCCGGTTGCCGTAATACAGCGGCAGGATATCGTTGCCCAGCACATAATAGAGCGCGTCGGCGTCGGCCTGGTCCTGATCGTGATGGTAATGGCCGTCCCCGATCTGCCAGCCGTTGACGCCGTGGCGGCAGCCCTCCGGCCACCAGCCGTCCAGGACGCTGAAGTTGAGCACGCCGTTCATGGCGGCCTTCATGCCCGAGGTGCCGCTGGCCTCCATCGGCCGGACCGGATTGTTCAGCCAGACGTCGCAGCCGCGGGTCAGGAGCTTGCCGATCTTCATGTCGTAATTCTGCAAGAAGACGACGCGCTCCGGGAAGCGTTTGGCCATCTCGTACAGCCGGGTGATGATCCCTTTGCCGGTCAGGTCATTGGGATGGGCCTTGCCCGAGAAGATCAGCTGCAGCTTGCCGTCGCGCAACAGCGGCTCGATCACTTCGGGCCGGCGGAAGATCAGGTCGCCCCGTTTATAAGGCGCGGCCCGCCGCGCAAACCCGATGGTCAGCACGTTCTCATCCAGCTTGACGCCATTGCGCCGCTCGATCTCGGCGATCATCTCGCGTTTGGCCGCCTGGTGCGGCCCCCAGAGATCGCTGCCGGCGGCGTAGGCCCGGGCCAGCCGGGGATCCTGCCAGGTGCCGTTGTGCACGCCGTTGGTGATGGCGATGATCTCCGAGGCCCCCTCGACGCCCCGCCACATGTCGCGGGCGGTATGGCCGTGCAGCTCAGCCACTGCGTTGGCCTTGCGCGACAGGCGCAGCCCGGCCACGGTCATGCTGAAGGGGTCGCCGCCGATCCGCACCAGCTGCTCGTGGGTGAGCCCGTTATAGGCCCCCATGTACTGGAGCAGGTCGTGGCCGTGGACCTCATTGCCGGCCATGATCGGCGTATGGGTGGTAAAGACGATCTCCTGACGGGTCCGCCGCCAGGCTTCCTCGAAATCCATGCCCTCGTCGTCCATCTTCAGCCGGATCAGCTCGACCCCGGCGATCACCGGGTGGCTGTCGTTGAAGTGATAGACGTCGGGGTAGATCCCGAGCGTCCGCAGGGCGCGCACCCCGCCGATGCCGAGGATCATCTCCTGGGCGATCCGCTCCTCGGAGAACCAGCCGTACAGTTGGCCGGTGACGAGCGGGTCGCAGTTGCCCGGGAGGTTGGCGTCGAGCAGGTAGAGATCGACATTGTCATATTGCGAACATTTCCAGACCTTGCAATGGACCCAGCGGCCGCGGATCTTCACTCCGACCACCACGCCGGTGTCCTGCAGGAAGTCATACCGATACTCCGGGTAACAATCGTAGATCCGGCCGTCTTCCCGGAAGACCTGAGTGGTGTAGCCTTGCCGCCACAGAATGCCCACTCCGATCAGGGGGTAGCCGCCGTCTTTGGCTGCCTTCAAAATATCGCCGGCCAGGATCCCCAGGCCGCCCGAGTAGATCCGGAAATCTTCGTGCAGCCCGAATTCCATGCAAAAATAGGCTACTTGAGGCAGTTTCTTGTCGCTCATGTTCTCCCTCCAAAAATGAGTCAATCTAGATCGTGAAACATTGGCGATACGGTCGTTCTTCAGATGAAATAAAAAAACTATCGCGTGGAACGGCCCCCCGCGCCGTTCCGGATGGCAAAAAAGCTGCCGTCCGTACTTCCATCGTGAGCTGTGTTTCATCCGGGACGGTCGGAATGCAACACATCATTCATTGTAACGGGATGGGACTCCGATAGTCAACATAATACAGCAGGAACGGATGCCATTTTTAGGAGGGAAAGGCGAGAGTTTACGCCGTTCCGCCCGGAGCGGGCCGGATGGCTCGGAAAACAGCAGGGGAATTCCGGCAATGGGTGAATAATCTGGCATGCCCCGGGCGGCTCGCGGATTTCAATAAAGGGAAAAGAGGGGATGACCCATGTTTGACGATCGGCGCAGTAAGAAACTGTTATTGGTGGCCCATTGCATTTTAAATCAGAATGCCAAGCTGGATGCTTGCGCCCATTATCCGGGCGCGATCCGGGAAGCGGCCGCCGCGTTGCTGGACGCGGGGGTCGGCATTGTCCAGCTGCCCTGCCCGGAACTGCTCTGCCTGGGGCTGGACCGCGAAGCGGCTCCCGGGAGCCGGCCCACCGTGGCGAAGGAGGACACGCGGATCGCCGCGCGGATGGCGGAAGAAGCGCCGACCGGGGCCTGCCGGGCCTTGGCGGCGGAGATCCTCCGCCAGCTCCTCGAGTATCGGAAACACGGTTTCGCGGTTCTCGGCCTCCTGGGGATCAACGGGTCGCCCACTTGCGGGGTGGAAACCACCTGGGCCGACGGGGCGGAACGGGAAGGGCCGGGGGTCTTCATCCGGCAACTGGCCGCGGCACTGGACCGGGAGGGCCTCGCGGTCGAAATGGCGGGCATCAAGGCGCGCGAAGCGGAGGCGGCCGTCGCTGCCGTCCACCGGCTGCTCCGGAAGGAACGGGATTGAACCCCGGGCCGTGGCGGCGGTGAAGGAATCGGAGTATCCCGGACGATGCGGCAGCCGGAGCAACCGGGTATCATCAGCATAAGAAGCGACCCGCAATTTGGGCGGAACAGAGCGTCGTTAAAGACAAAATACTTACAAATACTTATATTGTTCCGGATAACAATTATAAATACTTGAAAATGTTCGGCTGATTCCTTATAATAAAGTCAGAGGTGAGTCTCATCTACCAAGAGGAACGTTTGTACCGGATCCTGGAGTACCTGGAGGGCCACGAGGCGATGACGGTCAATGAGATCTGCGCCATCTTCGGGGTATCCCGCGATACGGCGCGGCGCGACGTCGTCAAGCTGGCGGAGCGGGGCGCGGTCATCCGGACCCACGGCGGCATTGCCTTGCCCAAGTTCGATAAGAAGATTCAGGAGTATGCCGCCAGGCAGCGGAACGAACCCCAGGAGAAGCTGCGGATCGGCGAATACGCCGCGACGCTGGTCGAGGAGGACGAGATCCTCTTTCTGGATGTTTCGACCACGGTGCAATGCCTCATTCCACGGTTGCGGGCCGCGGGACTGACCGTCGTCACCCATTCGCTGGACAACGCCTGGCTGCTGATGGAGGAGGAAGCCATCCAGACTTATCTCCTGGGCGGGTTGCTCCATCCCAAGCTGCGCCACATGACCGGCTACGGCACCCTCAAAAAGCTGGAGGATTACCGGTTCACCAAGGCTTTTCTGGGGGCCGCCGGGATCACCGGCGAGGGGATTTACTATTATGATGAGGATGATATCTATTTCAAGCAGGAACTGGTCCGCCGCGCCGAACAAGTAATCGTTCTGGCCGACCACACCAAGTTCGACCAGTATTCATTGTTCCGTGCGCTGGAGCTGCCGGCGATCGACATCATCATCACCGATCAGCCGGTATCCCGCAAGATGCAGAAGGCTCTGGACGACGCCGCGGTGGAGCTGGTTATCGCATCCGGCTGACGCGAATCGGCAGTCATCAGAAAGCACGAACGCTTCCCGTCCGTTTCGTTCGGCGCCCGGCGCGAGTTTGGAGAATCCGGCGTCACCGGCGAAACACCGGGCGTAACGGCTCCGGTTCCTGGTGCGCGATGCGGCCGGACCGGGAATCCGGTCGTGCTTTCTGATGATTGGCCGCTTGGCGGCAGCGGCGGAACGCCGGGCAAGAAAATACGCCCGGTTACCGGGCGCGGGTAAGAGCGGACAAAGTGGGTCGCGAATGGAGGCACCCGCTAAGGACGGTTGCCCGATCGGGGAAAACATTTTACGTTACGGCGCTTTTAGCTTGGCGATCGAAACCGTCGTTTCCTCGGAATTGTCAGTCAGTAATAAACGGCCGCGGTCCTTGAGATCGCCCGACGGCAACGAAGCGCACTGGCCTTGGAAGAAAGCGCCGTCGGCCACGACAAAGACCGCCATCTTGGTGTCGCCGATGATCCGGGCGGTGGCTGCCAGCTCCAACTTGCCCCGGGCCTCGATGGTTCCCTTCACTTCGCCGGCCACGGCGACGTTCTTGGCGATGATATTCCCGACGATGCTGCCGCTTTCGCCGATGATCAGGTCGCCGCCGATGTGGAGGTCGCCCTCAAAGTAGCCGTCAATCCGG
Source organism: Hydrogenispora ethanolica (assembly GCF_004340685.1). NCBI lineage: Bacteria > Bacillati > Bacillota > Hydrogenispora > Hydrogenispora ethanolica. The sequence continues at coordinate 228,843 of NZ_SLUN01000005.1, forward strand.
ACCGAACCGCTCGCGGTCTCCAGATTGCCTTTCACCCGGCATTCCTTGGCGATGATCGTCTCAATGCGGCCGCCGCCGCTGGGCCGTTCTTTGCTGGAAAACATTTCTCATCCCCCCGCTATGTTTGTTTTGACGAGACTTGCACTGGCAATCCCCAAGGAGCCGGAGCGCCCCATGATGCAACTCTCGGGCTACAAGCGTTGCGATACACCCTGTCCGAAGGTCAGGGTGGACACAAAAGCTCAGAGAAGCAAGGGATAAAGTCGTTTTAAACCTTTTTGCATGCTGATCTCCGTTTCGAAAGACTTTATCCCATGGCTTCTATATCAGTTGAATTCAATTTCTAGTCTGCATCATTTCCCGAAAGCCGGACATGATGGAAACATGAAAGGATTTAATTCAACTCATCATCGCTGGAATAGGATGAAATCAAAGCGGAATTTATTTCATCCTAATATAGTCCTCGATTTGCTCTCTTTCCGGAAGAACGAAACGATCCATAGTATAAGTAATTATCGGTCCGCCGCCAAATTCCTTTAATTTCTTCAGCCGAAAATTCACTTTGGAAACCGGCCGTTCCGGCGAGGGTCGAAACGGCCTTGAATACTGCTTTCGATGCCAATCATGTAACCCGTTCCCGCTCATCTCAATTTCTCGCGCTGCGCGTTTGGAGAGGGATGGCGACCCCTGGCAGCCGGCGGGGCAGTCGCTGCGAACCGGCCGCCAGGGGGCACCCTTTCCCGGTCAATGACGGGAAGCGGTTTTGGCTTGGGCTCTCCGTTTGGCTTCGGCTTTGGCGGCGACTGCCTTGTCCGCTTGATGCGCGCCGTAAAAAAATAGGCCGAAAATAATGCCAACTACAATGACGGTGCCAATCTCAAAGCTCATTTCGGACACCTCCTTTCGCTACATCACCACCAGGGGGGTAAAAATAAAAAAAGATGGGAAGCTCAAAATTGAGCCTCCCACCCTAGAAGCACGGTTTCTTGGAAGCGGCGTGCCGCTTTCAACCGAATGGATGACATATTGAATTGTCAATACTATCTTAATCCAAAAACCGGCCCGGGTCAACTTCAAAATTTAGCCAAGCCTAGGCGGCTCGCGCCCGGCCCGGAGATTCAAGACGCCCATCCGTCGGGATGGGCGTCCTTTTTGGGTTTAACGCATCGGGCAATCGAGGAATCCAAAGCCTTGCATCCCGCCGCGGCGCGGTCCGCCGATACCGGCTCCGGGACCCCGGCGGCCTTTGCCGGGCCGGTCCTGGAAACGGGTCTCCAACTGTTTCAGTTGGGCCGGAGTAAGTACGCTCTTCACCTTTTCAAACATCGCCCGGGACTGGGTCACCATTTGGACTCTTAAAGCGGCGACAGCTTTGCTTTGCGTCTCGATGGCGTTCTGGTCCAGCGGGTTGGCTGCCCACAACTTGCGCAACTCCAGCTGTTTCCGTTGCAAGTCGAAGCGAAGGTCCAGGGTGGCCTTTTCGAAGTCCTGGCGGATGGCCAACAGTTTCTCTTGCTGTTCGGGGCTGAGGTTCAACGCTTTGAAGACGGTGAAGCGGTATTCGCCGGCGGGCCGGTTGCCTTGCCCCGGTCCGGCGGCCAGCGCCGCGAAGGAGAGGGAACCGATCAGTAACGCCACGGTTAACAATACCAGCAGGGATTTTTTCATAGAAAACGCTCCTTTCAAAAATAGGGTTGATGGTATCGAGATTCTTTTACCACAGGATTACCAATTCGACGCATCACCTCCGGATAGTGTTCAGCTTTTTCCGAGATCCGATTGGAAATTTTTTGAGAAGTCCTTTCATGGGTTGCTCTTTCCTGGTTGCCCTGAATTTTCCTCCGGGGCTAAATCCAGGATACCCGATAGATATGAAAAAGGTATTGAAGAGTTGTGGAGTTTTTGTGGAGATTGGGTTCCGCCGGAGCGGGCGGGGTGAAATGATTTTTTTGCTCCGTTCATCGGGCTTGCTCATGTCAAAAGTTTGGCCCTAGAGAATCCCAATGAATGTTTATCCAAAAATTTTTCCTTGCAAAAAAATCTCATTAAAATATAATGGGCTTGAAAACGATCTTTGGAAGGGAATGGACGCGCCGGTGACTAGGGCCAGCCCTTTCCAAATCGCCTCTCGTATCAAGTCTGTAACGCAGGCTGACCTACACATCCATTTAAAACGAACGAAAGAAATGTGGTCAATGACGATGCAATCGACAACCCCATCCTCCATTCACGTTCTCCGGCAACAGATCGTCGCCGGACGCGGCAAGCTCCAGGACCTTTGGAACCTCTACGGGGCCACCAATGCCGCTGTTCTGGCGGCTAGCGCCGAGTTGGACCATTTGATCTGCCAGTATCATCAATTGATGAACCGGGATGGGATGGGGTTGCCGGACTATCCATCACTCACCGAGTGATTCGGCTTGAAACCCCAGCCCAAATGCATAATTATGAATTATTAATGGAATATCAGGGAGAATGATACGCCGTTTATGGCGACACCAAGGACGCAGGATCCGGGAATCGCGTCAGCCGAGGAAATAAGCTTTCAGCCACTGGAACTCCTGGCTCAATCGCTCCGCCAGACCGTGTCGGGCCAGGAATAAAACTTGTGAAACCACCGTCCACACCACGATGGCCTGGAGCAACATTTCCCGCACTCCCCGGGTGCGAAAGAGTGGTAGCCCGACCCGGTGTTTGGAGAACGGCCAGAAAAGGGGCACGCCGGCGTTGCAGAGCAGATCCGCTGCCACGTGCAGCAGGTAGCCCACTCCGAAATAGGCGCCCCAGAGCAGCGGCAAACGCAACAGGGTCAGGAAAAGGAACCACGGCGCGGCGAAGGCCAGCAATCCCAGCAGCGAGTGGGAGAATCCCCGGTGCGCGAAGAGGCTGTGGAAAAAATCCTTTAACCCGGGGCAGCGGAGGAATACGATCTTCCATAGTAACCAATCGGCAGCCAGGAACCAACATAATCCGGCCGCCCCGCAAAGCGGCAATCCCCGCAGCCGGATAATCACCGTAAAAACTCCGGCGCAGGCCGCGAAGAATATCAGGGTGGGCAGGAACGGCCGGCAGCCGAAAAAGCAGCCGAAGGCGAAGTAAAAGAAACGGAAATACCGGCCGACGATACTGTCGGGATGATCGATATCCGGCCATAACGCCCCTAGATAAGCGAAGGTTACCGGCCCAATTAACGGTTGCCCCAGGGCTTGGGCCAGATTCAAGGCGCCCCATATTCCGATCGTCGCATGCGTCGATCCCCTCAAAACCAAATCCTCCGTGGCGGAACAAGAATAACAATCAAAATCGCAGCGGTTCCCGTTCCGGGTTTCTTCCCTACCGAGTCATCCCCGTTTTGCCAAGTAATTTGCAAGCCTATTGCGAAACCGATGGCCCGGGAGGTAACTCTGATTGTAGCAAACTGCTACTCAAAAATCCAGCTATCGGAGGATTTTGAGTAAGTCTTTGGCGTTGCAACGATAAAAAATATTCCTGGATTGGCTGAAGTTACTTGTTTTTTGGATACGGATATGTAATAATAAAAAAGAAGTTGTACTACATCTTACAAGTTTCCGGATCGGATCATTGGTTCATGAGGGATCTTTACTAAGCCCGATATATTAGGATGAAATAAATTCTTTATGATGATTTGCATTCCTAATGCAACGACTTTTTAAAAGTCGTTGCATCGTAAAGCCGACTGCAAATATGAAATCGAAATTTATTTCAACTTATCATTCAAAAAAGAACGGCAGGAAGTTTATGAGTATTCATTCCATTGAAAAAGTCGATCTCGTTGAACGCGTCTTCGAGCAGATGAAGGATAACATCATCAGCGGCGAATGGAACCCTGGCGAAAAGATCCCTTCGGAAAACGACCTCTGTAAAATGTTTAATGTCAGCCGGAATACGGTCCGCAGCGCCATTCAGAAGTTGAAGGCCATCGGCGCGGTCACTTCGGAACAAGGGAAAGGCACGTTTGTCTACAAGTCCATCGCCGACAGCCTGATCGACAGCTTTATCCCGCTGGTCTCGCTGGATGAGGAAGAGATGATGGATATCGTCGATTTCCGGGATATCATCGAGAACGAGAGTGCGCGTCTGGCGGCCAAACGGGCCACCGAGGAGGATCTGGAGCATATCCGGCGCTCCTTGGATAACATGATCGCCAATACCCATGATTACAAGAAGTTTTCCATTGCCGATTATCAGTTTCATCTGAGCATCGTCAAGGCGTCCAAAAACCGGATCTTCTACAAAGCCATGCTCCGCCTGAAGGATGTCATCTACAATCATTTGGAAGAGATGAACCGCAACGGCGATCTGGTCTTCAGCATCAACGGCCATGTCCGGCTGTTTGACGCCATCAAGAGCCGGGATTACGAGTTGGCGGGGATGCTTTCCAAAAGCGACAAGGAGATCGTCAAACAACAAGTCCATTACAATTATACCAATAAGTAAATTTTTTTGCTGTAACTTGTAGGACAACCAACAAGTTTGATGGAGTAAAAAACCGTTGGCTTCAGCGACTGGAGGGGTCGGATGAAACGACGCTAACCGGCTTCGGCTTTTCTTAAACCTTTGGCGCCCCATGAATGGGGATAGGCCTGCGCCGGGGATGGTTCGAAAGCCTGGCAATTCTTTGAACATCAATGATAAAGGAGCGAGATTTTTTGAAAATAACTAATGTAAAAACCATTGTGACCTGTCCCGGCCGCAATTACGTCGTGGTGAAGATCGAGACCGACGAAGGCTTGAGCGGCGTCGGCGACGCGACCCTGAACGGCAGGGAACTGGCGGTGGCGGAGATCCTGAAGGAACATATCGCGCCGTTGCTGCACGGGAAAGACCCGGACCAGATCGAGGATATCTGGCAACATATCTTCCGCGGCTCCTATTGGCGGGGCGGTCCGGTCCTCATGACCGCGCTGGCCGGGATCGACATGGCCCTGTGGGATATCAAAGCCAAAAAAGCCAACCTGCCGCTGTATTCGCTATTGGGCGGCAAAAGCCGCGATAAAGTTCTCTGTTACACCCACGTCTCCGGCCGCGATTTCGCCGAGGTGAAGGAGAACGCCCTGAAATATATGGAGCAGGGTTACAAAGCGCTCCGTTTTCAGGTGGGTATTCCCGGCTGCAAGGGTACATACGGGATTGAGAATATCGACTCCAACAACCTGCCTTTCGTGGAGGAGTGGGAGCCCCGCCCCTACCTCCAGACCATTCCCAAGCTGTTTGAATACTTACGGGCCGAACTCGGGACCGATCTCGAGATGCTTCATGACGTCCACGAGCGGCTGACCCCGGTGGAAGCCAAGATTCTGGCCAAGGAGCTGGAACCGTATCAGCTCTTCTTCCTGGAGGATCCGCTCCGCCCCGAACACAAGGAGAGTTTCCGGATCATCCGCCAGGGCGCGGCGATTCCCATCGCCATGGGCGAGTTGTTCAACACCAAATGGGATTGCCTGACACTCTTCGAGGAACAGCTCATCGACTATATCCGTTGCGACCTCAGCCATATCGGCGGACTCACCGAGGCCAAGAAGATTGCCAACTGGGCCGAGGTCTACCACGTGAAGACCGCCTGGCACGGTCCGCCCGATATTTCACCCATCGCCCATTTGGCCAACGTCCATCTGGACCTGGCGGTCACCAACTTCGGGATCCAGGAGCAATGCGCCTTCGCTCCGGAAGTACGGGATGTCTTCTCGGCCCAGCCGCTCTTCAACGACGGCTATCTGAGCGTCGCCGAAGTGCCGGGCCTCGGTTGCGAAGTCGACGAAGCCGCGGCCGCCAAGTATCCGTACCGCCGGAGCTATCTGCCGGTATCGCGCCGCAAAGACGGCACGGTCCAGGATTGGTAGGATGGGGGCCGCCCCTTCCGGGGGTGCCTCCCGAATGCAGCGTAAAGGGGGGAAAGCAGCCGGTTTCATCATCTCACGGTAAGTTGATTGGAGAATGGATAAAGTAAGGGAGGAAATGTTTTGATGAGATCAAAGAGATTCTTTCGTTGGATGAGCCTTGGTATCTTCGCCGCCCTGCTCTTTGGGACCGTGGCTGCGTTCGCCGACAATAAGGTCACCCTGCGCTACCTGACTCACAGCGTCCTGGAAGAACCGTCGCGGACTGTGATATTGGAAGGCATCAAGAAGTTCGAGAGCAAATACCCGAATATCCGTATCGAAATCGAAGGCGTTCCCAACGATCAGATCCAGCAGAAGATCGTCACCTACGCCAAAGCGGATATGCTGCCCGACGTGGTCGGCCTGCAAGCGGTGGGGATCGAGCCCTTCGCCTCCGAAGGACAGCTCCTCAACATCACCGCCCGGGTCAAGAAAGATAAGTTAACCTGTTGTGCTAGATGAAGTTAACCAAAGACAAGATGTTTGATCTTTGAAAACTGCATACTATGTCCGATAAGCATATTGATGAAATAGCA